>CANGGC010000060.1 GCA_947453125.1 Planctomycetaceae bacterium
GCCGGAGGCGAACGTGCCGAAATCCGCCGCGGCGAGCCTGACCCCGGCGATCGAACCGGCAATCGACGGCGTGAACGACCGGTAGAGGGCCCACGGCTGGCTCGCATTGAGCGTCGAGGTGTAGACCTTGACCTCTCCCTTCCCGATGTCCTTGGAGACGGCGAGATCGTCCGTGCCGTTACCATCGAAATCACCGACGGCAACGTGCAAACCGCCGCGGTATGCCGCACCGAACGGCTGGAGCGTGTACTTGGAATCCTTGACGAGCGTCACCTTGCCGGCATCGTCGATCTGCTGAACGTACACGACCGCTTCCCCGGTCCGACCGTACCCGGGAACCGCGATGACCTCAGCCTTGCCATCGGCATCGAGATCGCCCAACACCGCCCGCACGCCCCCCTTGAACTTCGCCTCAAACACGTCGGCCGAAGCGACCTCCGCGGCAGTCGCCGGGATCACCAAGCGGAGCTTCGAGGTACTCGCCCAGCCGATGTCGCTTGTCATCGCAACCGAGGTGGGGACGAACTTGAGCGACGAGGTGGCGATATCATTGGTGGCGTTTGTGTCGCCCGGCGCCGAAATGGTGGCCTTGGAGACGAGGGCACCGGTCTCATCAGGCGCAATGTTGGCGATGACGGTGAAGGTGACATTGGACCCGGACGGCAACGTGATCTTGGCCGATGGGGAACCGGCACCGCACAACGGACCGGTGGCTCCGCCGAGGTAGTTCGCCGACCAGACCGCCCCGGAGACCTGGCTTCCCAACGACGTCGTGAGGTCGGCGTTTTGGGCCGTGTCAGACCCGATGTTGGACACCGTCAGGGTGTAGATCGTCTGCGAGGCCTCGGTGTAGTAGGCATGGGGATTCAGCAGCGACACGAGGCAGTCGGCAGCGAGCATCATCCTCGGCTCGAGCATCTCCGTGCCATGCATCCCCACGCCGAGGGTCTCCCAGTGCCCCGGACGCTTCCGCAAGCCCTGCCTCGACATTCGGGCCCGTCTCGCCGCTGACGGACGCCTGGAAAGATAGCGACGGAGGGCGTGGGGAAAGCTGGCAAACATGAGAAAGGCCTCCGGCGGGTGGAAGATCCTACGTTGAGAACTACCCCCGGGTTCGGTGGCGGTCAACTTTTCGGTGGATTCAATTGCAATCACCCCCCAAAAGCCCTTCGGTCCCACCGCCCGGCCGCTTGCATCCCTGCAAGGGCGAATCAGACTCGTCCGGTGCGCCCCTTCTCCCAGGATCCTCTCCAGGAACCGGAATCAATGTGCTTTCCCCGCCTCATTGCCCCCCTGGTTGTGGCATTCCTCCTCACTGTCGCCACGCCGGCCCGCGCAGTCGACCTGTCGGGATCATGGACGGGAAGCTGGGAAAGCACCTCCACCGGTCACACTGGCCCCCTCCGGGCCACGTTCCGACCCTGTGGTGAGGGACGCTGGGCGGTCGACTTCGCCGGTCGCTTCTTCAAGATCCTTCCCTTCAAGTACTCCGTTACCCTCCGGGTCATTGAGGACGGAGGCGACGAGGTGATCTTGGCGGGAAGTTCGTGGCTCGGACGGATGTTCGGGACGTTCTGCTACCGGGCTGAAGCCAACGCCTGCCGGTTCGAGGCCCGCTATACCTCGAAGAAGGACGCGGGGGTCTTTCGGCTCACCCGCACCAACTGATCTGCAATCGCCGTCGCAGCGATCCGTCCTGCCGCCCGGCAAGTCGCTCCCGCGGGCCCGCTCGGTCCCGGAAGCGTCGAGACTTCAAAGCGGCTCCGCGCGGGCCTGGTTGCCCCCCTTCGGCGCCAGCGACTTCCCCTCCAGCAGCGTGTCGAGTTGCTTGCGGAGCTTCGCTTCCATCCCCTCGCCGGCCCCGACGTGGACGGCCTGAACGATCCCGTCCCGACCGATGAGCACCGTGTGCGGGATCGCCTCGACCCGATAGGCCGCCGAAGCTGTGCCTTCGGTATCCATGACCACCGGGGCATCGATCGGCTCCTCGACGAGGAACTTGCGAATCGTCTCCGCATCCTCCTTGACGTTGACGGCGCGGAATACGATCCCCTTGTCGGCATACTCCTTGCACACCTGGACGACGACCGGGAGCGTGGCGCGGCACGGACCGCACCAGGAAGCCCAGAAGTCGAGCACGACGATCTTGTCCTTCTGCATGCCGGGATCGAAACGGGAGCCATCCGCCCCGACCAGCGACAGCGGCGTGCCGGGAAACCCGACGGTGGGGTGGAGCGACGGCCGGGCGGCGGCGAGCCGGTCGCGACGGGCCTGATCGGCGAAGCCGGAGAGCGATTCGACCTTCTCCCAGCCCTCCTCGGGCACGAAGGCGAAGTCGGCAGCCTTGAAGACCGGATCGAACCGCCACTCGTCGAACATCACCGTCGATGAGAGGTCGACGTTTTTGCCACCGAAGAAAAGCTGGCCGATGGCAGGTACGAATTTCACCGGCAAGGGTTCATCGGCGGTCGCCACCCACAAGTCCCAATTCCCCGACTCGGTCCGGGCCACGAGGTGCGTGCACGGCCGGCCATCGACCTCCTCGGATCCGGCCACCGTGAGCTCCTGCACCCCCTCGAGGAAGGCGGCGGCCGGATCCTCGGCGAGCATCGCCTTCGTGATCACGTCGGCCCCGCCGACCCCAAGCATGGTGCGGAGATACGGGTTATCGACGAGTTCGGGAAGGGTCGCGGGAGCGGGCGACGACTCGTACCGATTGGCGTCCTTCTGTTTCTGGTGGATCACGAGCGCCTCACCGTCGCTGATCACCGAGCCGCTCCCTGGCTGGTCGCCGGTAAGGACTACGGCCAGCCGATTCGGACGTTCCACGCGCACCACATGCGTCATCGCTCCGGCGAGCTTCTTGGCGGCCTCGTCAGAAGCTGTCGTGGTACTTACCTGTCGCAGCGTGAAGCCCTTCCTGGCACCGAAGAACTTCGCCATCCGGTCGATCACCTCGCGCGCCTCCGGCGCGATCGACACCGGACGCGGCTCGACGGCCGTCTGAGCTGCCGGCTTAGCCCCGGCGGGGACGGTCGCTCCACAGCCGGCTGACACGAGAAGGCCGGCTGCGAATCCTGCGAGCCTCCCCACCCGCACGCCCATTTTCCACAGATCAGTTCGAGTTCCCGTCACTTCCATGACACCTCCTCCGCGCGTCGAGATTCCGTGCTGGGGATCGCTCCCCCGGCCTGCGGTTCCACGGTCGGGCAGGCGCTTCCCTGCCAGAATACTCCCGACCGGCCGGTCCTGCCGCAGGGAGGATTGGGGCAGCGATCGATATACTTCGCCGGAGGGGGGAACTTTCCGGGTGGAGGGCAACCACATGTCGATCGGCGTCAGATGCCCGAAGTGTGCCTGGTCGGGACGGGCCAAGGACGAGTTGGCGGGGAGGTCGGTGAAGTGCCCGAAGTGCGCCACTCCCTTCCGGGTGGGCGCCCGGAGCGAGGGGCAGAAGGGGGCCGACTCCTCCCAAACGGCCCAGCCGCCGAAGCCCCCGCCACTGCCGGCCGGGCCACTCTCCCCAGCCGAGGCGGTGGCCTTGGTCACCGGCAACATCCGTCCGGTGGGAACGACGCTCGGCTACCGCCTGTCGCTGGCGTTGGTCGGGGCGGTGATGATCCTCCTGCCGCTGATCTACGTGGCGATGATCGTCGGCGTCGGCTGCGGAGTGTGGTGGCATCTGGTGAACCACACCGGCATGCTCACCGAGCATGAACTCCGCGGCAAGTCCGCCGTGATGGTGGGACTTGCCTATATCGCCCCGGCAGTCATCGGTGCCGTCCTCGTTCTTTTCATGGTGAAACCGCTGCTGGCCCGACGGCCGAAGGAGGCCGTCCCCCGTTCCCTCCGCCCCGAGGACGAACCGGCGCTGTTCGCCTTCGTGAACAAGGTCTGCCAGGCGGTCGGAGCCCCGCTGCCGAGGCGGATCGACATCGATCTGAACGTCAACGCTTCGGCGTCCTACCGGCGTGGTCTGGTGAGCATGATGGGTAACGACCTCGTGCTGACGATCGGCCTGCCGCTCGTGGCGGGGATGTCGGTGGAACAGTTCGCCGGCGTGCTCGCCCATGAGTTCGGGCATTTCACGCAAGCGGCCGGGATGGGATTCGGGGCACTCATTCACCGCATCAACAGCTGGTTCGCCTACGTTGTCTGGCAGCGCGACGCGTGGGACGACCGGCTCGAGGCATGGGAAAAGGGGAGCGGTTTGTGGATTGGCATGATCTTCTGCCTCGCGCGATGGTGCGTCTGGCTCACGCGCCGGATCCTCTTCGGCCTGATGTGGGTCGCCCATGCGCTCTCCTGCCACCTCTCACGACAGATGGAATATGACGCCGATCTCCACCAGACACGGCTCGTCGGCGGCAAGGTGGTCGCCGACACGTTTCGCCGCCTCCCGCGGCTCTCCGTAGCCGAACAGAAGGCCTGGCAACTCCTCCAGGAAAGCTGGTTCGAGGGGGTGCTCGCGGACAGCGTTCCCAACCTTGTCGTCATACTCTCGGAACGCCTTTCTGCGGAGGAGGAGGGGGCGATCGAGAAGTCCGTGTCGGAGGAAAAGACCGCTCTCTTCGCCACCCATCCGGCCGATCGGGAGCGGATCGCCCGGGCAGCAGCCGACGGGGCGACGCCAATACTCGTCTGTGGGAAGCCAGCGGCTCGCCTGTTCGCCAACTTCCACCGGCTTTGCTGCACGCTCTCCATGGCAAGGTACACCGAAGCCTTGCCGGGGAAGGTGTCGCCAGAACAACTCCGGCCCGCGTCCACCCTGCTCACGCAGCAACAGGCCGAGACTGCGGCCCGGGACGCAGCCGCGCGGTGGCTGGGGGATGACCTCATCCCGCACCTCCCGTTCCCGGGGGCCGGCGGGCCGTCGAAGCGGCCTGCCGAGGAGTGCCTCGCGTCGCTGCGAGACACGCGCACGATCCTGAGGCTGACTCCCCCCCAACCGCCAGCAGCTCTCGAGGAGATCTGCACCCCCCTCGCAAAGCACCGTCACACCTATCTCGTCGAATCGATCGTGGAAGCAAAGCAGAGCCATGACGACACGAGCCTCGGTATGGCCTTCCATTCGAGCGCCGACGTCGAGCGATTTCGACAGGAAACGTGGCACGATTTCCACACACGCTCGGCGCCGCTGCTGGACCGACGCCGCCTCGTCGACCGACGGCTCCGCGCAGCGCTCGGATGGCTCGCCTCCCGGGATGCCGAGGCGAAGCTTCCTGATGTCGTCGCCCGGAGGGCCGATGTGACCCGCCTGTCCCACGCCCTCGCCGCGTTGATGGCCAGGCAGTCTGACTGGTCTCCAGTGATGGGCTCCGTCACCGCGCTCGAGTTCTGGCTTGGATATCTCGCCGAGCATGAAATCGACGACACGGCACGCAAGGCGTTCGACGAACTCCTCGCTCGAACCAACTCCGCCATTCATGCCGTCCGGACGCCGCTCCTCGAGACCCCCTACCCCCTCGATCATGCCGACCGGACGATGACGATCGGCCGGTATCTCGTTCCGGATGAGGTGCCTGCCGATGCCCCCCATGCGGTGATCACCGCAGCCGGACGCGTGGCGAACCTGTTCCCCTATCTGGGGTGGCAACTCGTCGGACGCCTCATCCTCCACGCCGAGGCGGTGGAGGCCGCTGCCCTCGACGAGCCACCGGCGGGCTGACGTCCTCCCGCGGTTCGCTCACTCCACGACGACCGTCGGCCCGGAGGCCGCAGCGGTGAGGAACCAGGCCGCGTCGATGCCGGAGGCGGCGCGATAGGCGTCGTGGAGGGCCCGCCCTGTCTCCTCGGCCCGCCCTGTCTCCTCGGCCCGGCCTGCCTCAACGAGCGCCACGGCGCAGCCGCCGAAACCGCCGCCGGTCATACGACAGCCGATGATGCCGGGAATCCGCCCCGAAAGCTCTACGAGGAGATCGAGTTCGGCACACGACACGGCGTAGTCTGTCGACAGCGAACGGTGGCTCTCCCCCATCAACGCCCCGATCGCGTTCCAGTCGGCGGCCGACAGTGCCCTGACAAACGCCGGCACGCGCGCGATCTCACCGACGACGTGCCTGGCCCGAGCCAATTCCGTGGCTGGAAGCGCCGGGACAGCGCGACTGAGGTCGGCGGGCGTCACATCGCGGAGCGACGACACACCGAGGAGGCGCGCCGCCTCGGCACACTCCCGACGCCGCTTGGCGTATTCCCCATCGGCGAGCGAGTGCTTCACGCCACTGTCAATCACGAGCACACGGACGGTGTCGTCGATCGGTACCGGTTCGATCTCCCGCGAACGGCAGTCGAGGCACAACGCGTGTCCGGCCTGCCCGAAGCAAACGGCGAACTGATCCATGATCCCGCAGGGGACCCCGGCATACTCGTGCTCGGCCTGCTGGCAGAGGAGCGCCTTCTCCGCCCGGGGCAGGCTCCGGCCACAGAGCGTCTCCACGACGGTCGCCATCGCCACCTCGATCGCCGCGCTCGAGCTCAATCCGGCCCCGGCCGGGAGGGTGGCGCTGATCTCGGCGTCGAATCCGGGGATCGCGAACCCGATTCGACGGTATCCCTCGATCACCCCCCTGACGTAATTCGACCAGCTCCGCCCCACTGGATGAATCGTCGCGGTCAGGTCAATCGTCACCGGCCGCCTGTCCCGTTGCGTCCGCAGCACCGCCAATCGGTCGCCCCGTGGACGGACGCGGATCGTCACGTGGCGTTCGATCGCCATCGGGAGGACGAAGCCGTCGTTGTAATCGGTGTGTTCGCCGATGAGGTTCACGCGGCCTGGGGCGCTTGCGGCAAACGAAACGGTGACCGGTTCGGACGGGCTCGACATCGGTGGCATCTCCTTTTCGCACGCAGCATACCCGTGGCCCGACTGGGAGGTGCTGCCTGTTCGACAGGCACTGCCGCGCCGGCGTGCACGGGGCTCGCACAAGGATCGCCCCCACCCCGAGATCGGTCTGGCGAGAGCACACCCGGTCGGAACAACAAAAGAAGCGGCCCGATCCTTTCGGACCGGGCCGCTCCCGTTCCCAATCGTCTCGCCCCTCGCGGCCTCCGGCCCGTCAGGGCCGGAGGCGTTCAGGACTTGCTTCGCTCGATCACTCGCAGAGGGGGACCTCGCGGCAGATCGTCGTCGGCACGCAACGGGTCACCGTGTAGGGGACCCGCGTCGGCACGTAGCGGACCACGTCGATGGTCTTCGTGTAGTGCACGGGGAAGGTCTTGCAGACCGGCACCTGACGGGTGCGGCACTCCTTGACCAGCGTGCAGACCTTGTACTGCACTTCCTTCGAGCACTCCTCCGTAACCGTCCGGCAGACCTTGTAGCAGCAGGTCTTCACACGCTGCTCAGGGACCATCCGGCAAACCTGATACGTCCGCACCCGCTGTTCCGGCACCATCCGGCAAACCTTGTAGCAGCAGGTCTTCACGCGCTGCTCCTTGACCATCCGGCAAACCTGGTAGTTGCAGGTCTTCACCCGCTGCTCCGGCACCATCCGGCAGACCTGATACGTCCGGACACGCTGCTCCGGCACCGTCCGGCAGACGGTGTAGTTGCAGGTCCGGACACGCTGTTCCGGCACCATCCGGCAAACCTGATACGTCCGCACGCGCTGCTCGGGCACCATCCGGCAGACAGTGTAGTTGCAGGTCTTCACACGCTGCTCCGACACCATCCGGCAGACCTTATAGCACTGCTTCTCGACGATCGTCTCCCGCTCGTAGCGGACGCAGGCGATCTCCTTCTCGATCGTCTCCGGCACCCACGTCTTCTTCGTGATGGTGCGCGGCGGGCACTGCTCTTCGACCTTCGTCACCTTGCCCGGATGGTAGACGCACTTGCACTGGCACTCGTCCCACACCCAGCAACCGGGCTCACGGACGCAGCGGGTGATCACCGGACCGGGCACCTCGCAGCACTCGGTCTCCCAGCGGCCACTGCAGACCTGGATCGTCTTCGTGTAGTGGACCGGCTTGCAGACCGTCCGGCAGACGTCACGCTCGCGGGTTTCCCACACCGGCTTGCAGACCGTATACGGGATTTCCTTGGTCAACGTCTCGCGGACCGGCTTGCAGACGGTGTAGGTCTGCTCGCGGGTCTCGTACACCGGCTTGCAGACCGTGTACGGGATCTCCTTGGTCAGCGTTTCAGAGACCTGCTTGCAGACGGTGTAGGTCTGCTCTCGGGTCTCGTACACCGGCCGGCAGACCGTGTACGGGATCTCCTTCGTCATCGTTTCATAGACCGGTTTGCAGACGGTATAGGTCTGCTCGCGGGTCTCGTACACTGGCCGGCAAACCGTGTACGGGATCTCCTTCGTCATCGTCTCGTAGACCGGCTTGCAGACGGTGTAGGCCTGCTCGCGGGTCTCGTACACCGGCCGGCAAACCGTGTACGGGATCTCCTTCGTCATCGTTTCATAGACCGGCTTGCAGACGGTGTAGGTCTGCTCGCGGGTCTCGTACACCGGCTTGCAGACCGTGTACGGGATCTCCTTGGTCAGCGTCTCGTACACCGGCTTGCAGACGGTGTAGGTCTGCTCGCGAGTCTCGTACACCGGCTTGCAGACCGTGTACGGGATCTCCTTCGTCAGTGTCTCGTACACCGGCGTGCAGACCGTGTACGGAATCTCCTTAACCAGAGTCTCGTAGACCGGCTTGGAGACGGTGTAGGTCTGCTCACGGGTCTCGTACACCGGCTTGCAGACCGTGTACGGGATCTCCTTCGTGACGGTCTCCCACACC
>CANGGC010000061.1 GCA_947453125.1 Planctomycetaceae bacterium
AACCGCACCTCGCATCCGCAGGTGATCGTGATCGCCGACACGATCAGCCTCTATCCCCGCGAGCTCTACGAGCGGGGGTTGAGGATCGTGACCGCGGCCACGCAGCGCTCCCATCCGGCCACGCTCTCGCCGCGGATCAAGTCGCTCAACTACCTCAACAACATCATGGCCAAGCTCGAGGGGCTTCAGGCCGGGTGTGTCGAGGCCTTGATGCTCAATCACAAAGGCGAGGTCGCCGAATGCACGGCCGACAACGTCTTCGCCGTGCGCACGGGTGTCGTCCTCACCCCTCCCCCCGATGCCGGCATCCTCGAGGGGATCACGCGCGGCGCCGTCATGGATCTGGCCCATAGCGCCTCCATCCCCTGCCGTGAGGCGACGCTCACCCGGCACGATCTCTACACCGCCGAGGAGGTGTTCATCACCGGCACGGCCGCCGAGGTGGTGCCGGTCGTGGAGATCGACGGCCGGAAGATCGGGGACGGCGTCCCCGGCCCGATCACGACGCGTCTGGCCGCCGATTTCCACGCGCACGTCCGCGGCGGCTGATCGCGGGTGTCGATCGCCGGCCCGCGATCGAATCAGCGTGCGGCGTCAGCGGCCGACTCACCGCCGAGGAGATGCTGCCGGACGAACATCACCGTGGCGTAGAACTGGAAGTCCATGTTTGGCTTCTTGCGGAAGCCATGCCCCTCGTCCTTGGCATTGAGAAACCAGACGGGGCCGCCGTTCCCGCGGACCTTCGCTACCATCTGCTCCGCTTCGCTCGCGGGAACTCGCGGGTCGTTGGCCCCCTGGACGACAAACAGCGGCTTCGTGATCCGCCCGGCGTTGTTGAGCGGGGCGATCCGCTCGAAGAACTCGGCCACCTCGGGCACGCGTTCATCGCCATACTCCACGCGGCGGAGGTCGCGCCGGTAGCTCTCGGTGTTCTTCAGGAACGTCGTGAAGTGGGAAATCCCGACGACATCGAGGGAACAGCGGATCCGCTCGTCGTAGGTCGTGGCGCAGGCGAGCGTCATGAAGCCGCCGTAGCTCCCGCCGGTGACCATAACGCGGTCGGGGTCGAGATCGGGCCGGGTGGCGATCCAGTCGAGGAGGGCTCCGATGTCGCGGACCGAATCCTCGCGCTTCAGCGCGTTGTCGAGCTTCACAAACGTCTTGCCATAGCCCGTCGACCCACGAACGTTCGGATAAATCATCGCGACGCCGAGCTCACTCATGAAGAAGTTGTTGCGCCCCTGGAAGATCGGCCGCGACTGTCCCTCGGGGCCACCGTGGATGTTGATGATCACCGGCCGCCGGCCGGTGAATCGGGGGGCGGCGGGATAGAGGAAGCCGCGGATCTTCAGGCCGTCGAAGCTCTGCCAATCGATCGCCCGCGGTTCGACGAGCGTGTCGGCCACGAGCCCGCCAAGCTCGCTCTCCGTCCAACGGATGGCCGGGCCCCCTTCGACCGCATCCCACACGTAGACATCGGACGTGGAGCGGGCCGACCCGACCGAGAACGCCAGATGGCGGCCGTCGGCATGCCATTCCCCCCCCGCGATCACCCCCTCCGGAAGCCCGGCGACGAGACGGTGTTTTCCGGTGGCGGTGTCGAGGACGCGGGCCCGCGACACCCCGGCTTCATTGGTGATGAAGCACAGCGACTTCCCATCCTCCGAGACATCAAACTCCTCCACCTCCCAGGGGATGTCGGCAGCCATGACCTCAATGGCGCCGGTGGCCGGCGTCCATCGCACGAGCCGGGCGATCTCCGAATCCTTGTCGGTCGTCGTCCAGATCGACCTGCCGTCCGGCGTGAATGTGCCACCCCCCCAGGCCACCTCGCCGTCCGCGTCGTCGTCGAGCCTCGTCTTCGCGCCGGTGGCTACGTCGACGAGCCAGCGCCGGCTCTTGTTGACGGACAGCGACTCGCCGACGAGGAGCTTCATGCCGTCGGCCGACCAATCGAGGACGCTCCATCCGCCGCCGTCATTTTCGACGACGAGCAGGTCGGTGGCGGGATCGCGAGGATCCATCACCCAGAGATCGCGATCGGCGCCGTTGCGGCGCGTCGAGCTGTAAGCGATCCGGTCGCCGGCCCGATCCCACGCCCAGCCGCCATTCTGCGAGCGGCCACCGTCGGAGAGGAGCGTGACGTCGCCAGTGGCGACATCGAGGCGGTACATCTGGCCGAACTCATTCCCTCCGGTGTCACGTGTGAAGAGAAAAAACGTTCCTTCCTTCGGATCCCAGTCGGCGGCCCCGACCGGCTCGGCGAAAAAGGTGAGCTGGCGCCGGGCGCCCCCCGGCATCCGCACTTCGTGGATCTGCGCCGTGTTGCCGAAGCGGGTGCCGATGAGCATCTCCACGCGTGTCGGATGCCAGCCGACGAAGGCCGCACTCCGCGCCTCGGTGTAGCGACGCACCTCGTCTGCCAAGCCCGCCGGGATCTCCGGGATCCCCTCGACGATGAGGTTTTCGGTCGGTCGGATCGCGGCCGGCCCGGCCGGCGGGGATGCCTGCTGCGCTCGGACGGCCGGGCCGGAGAGCGTGGCCGCGAGGAGGACGAGGAGCGGAGGGGACGACAGGAGGCGGGGCATGCGAGGGCTCCGTGCGGTGGAGGGACGAACGATTGTCGCACGGTGCTGCGAAGGCTCAAGTCACCTTCCGGTGATCGTCCGCGGAGGCGCCGCCTGCAGGGGAGTCCACGGGGCGTCGCTCAGGCCCGCGGCGGTCGGTGATCCTCGTCGCCGATCTCGTCGTAGCGGGAGACGTAGCCCGGTTGCTTGGCGCGGACGAGCTCCGCTTCGTACTCGCTCACAACCCGCTTCTGGATCAACTCCCGGGCCGATGCATTGATGGGGTGGGCGATGTCGGCGTAGAGCCGCGGCCGACCGTCGCCGTCGCGCGGGACCGGCATCTCGGGCTGCTTCCGCCCACACTGGTTGCAGTACATGGCCCGCAGCGCGTTCTTGAACCCGCACCCCGGACAATGGCTCGAAAGCTTGCGGCTGGGCATCGCCAGGAATGGCCCCGACGGGCCGACGATGACCTTCAGGTCACGGACCACAAACGCCCCGGCGAGCGTGATCGAGCAGAACGCCAGCAACCGCTCGGACGGATCGTCGATGAGCTTGATCCGAACTTCGGTGATGTCCATGCACCATCCCCCTTGCCGCTGTCCCCCCGGACAGCCCCCATCGATCCCCCTATCGACACCGTCATCCACCGTCATCCAACCAGTCAGTCCAAGTCGTCTGTCAGGCCGTCGCCGAGCCGCCGACGCGCACCGAAAACACTCCGGGCCATCCGGCCGCATCGAGCCTGGCGGCGATAGCACGGGCTTCACTTTCGGTGCGGGTGATCGCGAAGCAGGCGCTGCCGCTGCCGGTGAGCATCGGCTGCACGGCCCCGGCCGCGCCCAAGGCGGCGAGGAGTCGGTCGATGTCGGGCGAGAGCGAGCGGGCCGCAGCTTCGAGGCCGTTGTGCATGAGGACGCAAGCGCCGCGGAGATCTCCGGCGGCAAGCGCCGCGACGAGCCTGGCGGCATCGCCGGAGCGGCTCGGATCGGGAACGCAGCGGCCGTAGACAGCCGGCGTGGAGAGCCCGGCCGCCGGGCAGGCGATGACCGCATGGAGCGGCGGCAGCCCCGCCACCAGATCGATTCGTTCGCCGCGGCCGGCCGCGATCGCCGGGCTGCCAGCGAAGAACCAAGGGACATCGCTGCCGATGCCAGCGCCGATCTCTGCGAGGCGGGCCGTCGGCCAGTCACGCCCCCCGACGACCGCCGCGGCCCGGAGGATGGCCGCCGCATCGCTCGAGCCCCCGCCGAGGCCGGCGCCCGAGGGGACTTCCTTGGTGAGCTCGACGTCGAGGCCGCGCTCGATCCCAGCCGCTTCGGCGAGCCGTCGCGCCACGCGAACGACGAGATTCGAATCATCGGCCGGCACATCGCGGCAGAGCACCGCGCCGGCAGGCTGGGCGAGCCGGCCACCGAAGCGCACCCGCAGCCTCACCCCGGAGGCGTCGGCAGCGCGGACGACGAGCCGGTCGGCGAGCGACACCGGCACCATGAGCGATTCGATCTCGTGGAAGCCGTCGGGCCGCCGGGCGAGGATCGCCAGCGACAGATTGAGCTTGGCAGGGGCGGCGATCACGATGGCGGCGGGATCACCTGCCATCCGGCTCATGCCCACAGGCAGGCCTTCGATCGCAGCGGTGATTGACGCCATGGCAACCGATTCCCAACGTTGACAAAGCCCCGCGACGGATCGTGAGATTCTGCGGAGAAGCTACCCCCCACCGGCAGGGCTGGTCAACCTCGGGAGGGGTTTTGAAACACTCCCAGCCCGTTTTTTTCGATGTCGTCGTGCACCGGGCCCCAAACCAGGACCGTGCAGCACCGGCCGGCCCGGCTCAGCGCCAGTTGGCCACGAAGTACACGGTCACGAGGGCGAGGATGACGCCAATCGTCACCAGGGCCGCCAAGAGCATGGCGATGCTGCGGCCTGCCCAGAGGTCGTCCTGGATCATGTCGGTACGGACGGAACGATCGAACGAGGCGTTCCACACCGGGAAAGCCTTGTCGTCATAGACCCACTTGGTGCGTTCCTCGAAGCGGCGTTCGTTCATGGCGGAACCCTGGACGTCAGCGGGAGTTATGATAGAGGGCCGGGAAGATCCTGCCGAACTCTACCCCGTCATCGGTGGCGGCACCAGAGGACCGCCCGGTCGCCCTCCGCCCCGCAGCCCGCCGGGGCCCCGCCCCACCGAAAATCTCCGCTCCAAACGCCCATCCAGACCACCCTCCGCGGTGGGGCCCTTCGGGCCGCAGTCTCCCATGCAGCACCACCTCCTCGACCCGAACGCCCCCCTCCTGTCGCGCCTCGCCGAGCTCGGCCAGCCCGCCTGGCGGGCGAAGGCGGTGCGGCGCTGGCTGTACGGGAGCCGGGCGTCGTCGTTTGCCGACATGACCGACCTCCCCCGCGCGCTCCGCGAGGCGCTCGAGGCCGAGTTCACGCTCTGGACGACGACCATCGCCACCCATTCCCGGGCGGAGGACGGCACCGAGAAACTGCTTCTGGAGCTCCACGATCGGCAGCGGATCGAATGCGTCATGCTCCGTGACGGCGAGCGGCGCACGGTCTGTATCAGCTCGCAGGTCGGCTGTGCGATGGGGTGCGTCTTCTGCGCCAGCGGCATCGACGGCGTCGTCCGCAATCTCACCACCGGCGAGATCCTCGAACAACTCCTCCGTCTCGCGCGTCTCCTCCCTGCCACGGAACGGATCAGCCACATCGTCGTGATGGGGATGGGGGAACCGCTAGCCAACCTCGACCGCCTCCTTCCGGCGCTGGCCGTCGCTCAGGATCCGGACGGCATGGGGATCTCGCAGCGGCGGATCACGATCTCGACCGTCGGCCTCCCTGCAGGGATGGAGCGGCTCGTCGATGAGAACCCCGGCTACCATCTCGCCGTCTCGCTCCACGCCGCGGGCGACGACCTGCGGACGAAGCTGGTGCCCGTGAACAAGACGATCGGGCTGGCCGCCGTGATGGACGCGGCCGACCGCTACTGGGAAGCCTCGGGGCGGCGGCTGACGTTCGAGTACGTCCTCCTCGGCGGCGTCAACGATTCCCCGCTCCATGCCCGTGAGCTCGTCCGTCTCATCGGCGGCCGGGCGGCGCTGGTCAACATCATCCCCTACAACGCGGTCGAGGGGCTTCCGTGGCGCGAGCCGTCGCAGGGATCGCGCGAGCGGTTCCTCGACGTGTTGCGGCTGGCGGGGGTGAATGTCCAGGTGCGGCGGCGGAAGGGCGCGCGGATCGATGCCGCCTGCGGGCAGCTGCGCCGCATTGCCGCCGGCACAAAGCCGTCAACGGAGGCCAACAGGGCGACAGCCGGGGAAGCTGATTCCCCAACGTCATTGATGGGGATCTCCGATCCCGCCCACAAGAGCCCTCCGACCAATTAACTCTTCGATCTCGTGAGCGCCTCTTTCAATTGTGATTCCCGTCCCGCGGGTGCGAAAAGGAAATTGTTGACATAGATTCCCTTCCTCGCCCAACCGTCCTTCCAGCCACCGATATTACGGCCGTCCTGATAGACGGAGGGATCAAACCTGTCCATCTCGACGAGAACACCGTCGTTGAGAAAGAATCCGGAATAACCCCGCTGCTGCAGGAATGCCGTTACATCCGCAACTGCGTTTGCCCGGTGACGATCCTCCGACTCGATCAAAAGAAACGGCAAACATCGCTCAATCGTCTCGCTCGCTCCTTCAAGGACAGAAACCTCATGCCCCTCGACGTCGATCTTGATGAAGGCAACGTCGTTCAACCCGTAATCGTCGAGCTTACGAGCATTGACCGTGATCTGCTCTTTCGCACTTCCGTCCTCGTCTTCCAACGAGTTTGCCGCCTCGATGGTACTCCGACCGACATCTTCGGTGAGCACACGCAGTTGCGCGGTTCCTGCGTGATCTGAGAGGGCCACTTCCTCAACTTCCACAGGTAACTCGAGACAGGTAAACATGGCCTTGAGTTCCACTGCCTGTCGCGGACGCGGCTCAAACGCGATCACCTTCCGCGCAACCCCGCAGATCTGCACCGAAAACACGCCGACATCAGCACCGATATCGACTGCTATTTTTTTGGGGTCGCAAAGATACGGCACCAAGCGCAACTCTGGCTCGTGGCAAGCCTGTCGCAGGAAATGAGCTTTTCTCCGCCAGAACTGGCGTGGGAAAAGCGTTTTCACCGCCGACCTCAACAATGCCTTGATAACGCTCGGGTTCTTCATGTTCATCCTCTTCGATGCGGTACGGATCCGCGCCCGCGAGTCTCCGAACGGGCGTCGGAGGCCGCTGTCAATAAGCCCTGACTAGAGGCTCCGGATGATTTCTTCAGAATCTTAGGTCAACCTGAACGCGAAGAGCCAAAAAGACGCTGCAACCGGCTAGCTGAGCCAGCCGAGCAGAAGGACGCCGGCGAGCACCATTCCGAGGATGCCGCCGAGCCACACCGTCCAGTGGATCGCGGCCAAGCGGATCGCGGCCGGGTCTTCGTGGTGCGTGGCAGCAAATACGAGGCTCGCAAGCGCCACCAGCGGCAGCCCGAAGAGGAATCCCGGCACCCGATCGGCAAGGGTTGCCACCGGGGGCATGAAGGCGAGGAGTTCAAGCGCGGTCATGGAGCATTCCTTCCATGGAGGTCGACGTCAGCACCCGTATCCGTGCGACTGTCGGGAGACCGTGGGGGATGAGACGAAGAATGGGAAGCTCGTTTCGAAGTTGATCGGGGGGAAGTCAGCCAGCGCCGCCGCGTCAGCGGGCCGGCTCGGGGGGCTTGCGGGGATCGCTGCCGTTGGACGACCCGGCGCCGAGCGGGCCGGCGAAGGCGTCGTAGATCGCCAGGATGTTGAGCATCCCGGCAAGCATCGTGTAGAGCGTGCCGAACTCGAACCACCGCCCCAGCCGGCGCTGCCAGAGCGAAAGCTGATCGCCGCGGAACTGCCGATACGGGGGGCGATCGAAAAACGCTTCGTCATCGATGTCGGGATCGGTGGCGATCAGACGGTCGGAATAGGCCCGCGACACGATCTGCCCCGGATGGAGCGGCGGCGCCATGAAGGTGCTCGTGAAGAACGGCTGCTTCGCCCCACCTGAGAGATGGCGCGACTGCAGGAGCGCCGGCATCGCCACGAGCCCAGCACCGGCCTGGCAAACGAATGCCCAACGCGGTTCCGCCGGCCGCCACGCCGCATAGACGACCTTGCCGCCGCCGAGCCAGAGGCCGGCGAGGAACATGCCGAGGATCGCCCCCATGAACAGCCCCCCCTTGTGCTTCCGCCCCTGGTAGAAGTGGCCGAGGCCGGGGACGCACCAAGCGAGGAAGGCGGCGAGCGTGCGGTTGCGGAGGTCGATGACCGCATCGTCATCGGGGGAGATGGCCACCGACCGACCAGTGGCGGACGACGCCGGCGCGCGACCACTCATCGAGGGAGACGGGTCTCGTGCTGGATGGGCCACAGCGACTCTCCGCGGGCGTGTCGGTGGAATCCCGGGAACCGCAGGCCCCCAGGAAGACACGTCAGTGTAGGCCATCGCAGGCTCGTTCCCAACAGCCCCCTCGCATCCTGCGGGGATGGAGCCAGCGTTGCTTCGAGCGGAGGCTCCTGCTCACTCACCGAGGCGGCGCACCACCCGCACCCGGGGGTTCACCGCAGGGCCCGGATCAGCTTCGGCAGGCACCGGCAACAAGGAACGCGGAGTGGGATCGGGGGCAAGCTCGCGCCAAACCCGCTCGATCGTTCCCGCATCGACGTGCTCGAGGCCATCGGCGGAAGCAGCCACCACCGCCAGCCGCGCCAGCCGGCAAACCGGGCCAGGCGCGCCACTGGTGAACCGGGCGAGCGTCGCGATCGCCTCTGGGGAGAACAGATCGCGATCAGCGCCGACGCGATCGAGGGCCGCCGCGATGAAGGCCGCCACATCCCCCTCGTCCCACGGCGGCAGTTCGATCCGCACCGCCGTCCGCTGCCGGAGCGGAGCCGGGAGCCGGCTCATTCCGTCAGGGCTCGTCGTCAACACCAGGAGCGTGCGGTGGAAGAGCGGCTCGGAGGCGACGACGAGTCGGGTGATTCCCTCGAGCGCCGCGGCGGAGGCATGATCGGCGTCGTCGACGACGATCACGGTCGTCCGCTCCATGAGCGCG
>CANGGC010000062.1 GCA_947453125.1 Planctomycetaceae bacterium
ATCGCGATTGTCGTGGTCCACGGCCGTCTGCTCCGCTGGCGAGAAAGTTGCGTTGAGTCAGGTGTTCTTGAAGGCGTTGAACGATGGCGATCGTAAGTTGACAGCGTCGGTCGCCTAAGGGCGTCGGCGAGGATAAGAACCGGTCACGGGCGACCATCGGGCGGTCGGCCCCAAGTTCGCCGTCGAGTTCATAGGGGAGTGAGCGGACGTAGTTGACGATGTGCCAGATGTCCTCCGGCGGAATCGTCCCCTTTGCCGCAGGCATCGGGGCGCCGTTGATCCCGGCGTGGATCCGGTAGTAGAGATCGAGCGGGCGGCGTCCGCCGCGGTAGATGCCGCGGCGGAGGTTGCGAGGAGGGATCGTTCGCGGTTCGAGCGAGTCACCATCGAGCACCCGGTGGGCCCGGTTGGCCCATTGCTTGTCGTCGGTGCCGACAACTTCTTTTGTCCATTCGACGATTGTCTTGTTCCAGTCGTCGTAATCGTTGGCCTGCCCGTCGCCCATCGCCGTCGGTCCGTGGCACTTCACGCAATTCGCCTTGTCGCCATAGAACAGCTCACGCCCCTTGGCAATCGAAGTCACCATGTCGATGTCCGCTGGCATTTCGGGCACTGGAATCAGTGCGTCGGCCGCCGCCTTCCATTTCTCAGCGACAGGCTCGAGGACCTCCCCCACGAGGAACTCGCGGGTTTCGGGGAGCTTGCCCTCCGCGTCGTCGTCGAGTTCGAAGTAGGCCCGCATCAGGCCGAGTTCCGTCTCCCCGCGGATCGAGAGGTACTTGACGTATTCGACGAGGGCATCGATCTGGGTTTCGCTCAACAGCGCGAATGACGGCATCGACGTGCCCGGGATTCCGTTCTTGAGGATCCGCGTCATGTCGGCGTGGGTCGGCTTGTCGGCCCGCTCGGTGCTCTTGAACTTGTAGATTCCCGGGCGGTAATCGCGGGGGTACGGATTGAGGAACGCGGCGGTCGGCCCGAGGGCGTCTCCGGTGACGCCGTGGCAGTGGGCGCAGTGCTCGCGGTAGAGTCCGTTTTTCCGTCCCACAATGTCACTGCGGACCGGGCCGGCGGCGAGGCGGAGCTTCGCCTCGTCGAGGCCGGTCTCCGGCAGGGCCACCGGGTCGTCCGGCGTGCCAAACATGGCCGCCATCAACGTCGCTACCTGACGCTCCTGATCAGGGGTCAATTTCTGTTTCGTCGCCTCGACCATGTTGAGGCGGAACCAAGCCGGGGGCGTTGCCCCGCAGCCGGTGCCCCCGAGAACGACCAGAAGTGCCAGAACAATCTTGACGCTCCACGCTGGGCGCAGGCCCCGGGCGTGTCGGAGGTTGGCGGAAGTGATGAGATTCATGGCTGTGGGATGGAGGGGGCGGTAGAAGGGATCAGCCACCGATTGCTGCAGCAGGCACATCGAGCGTGCCGATGTCCTTGACCTCGTCGGCTTCGATCCTGACCTGGAATCGACCCTTCGGGGTCCACTTGAGCTCGGGCTTTGCAAGGCCCAACGCGCCGTTGGGGCCCGTGGATCTTTCGTGCCAGACCTGGAACTCGAGCGTTTCCCCTGCCGGAAGGTCGGGGATCGTGAACGAACCGTCGGCGGCGCTGACCCCGACGTAGCCGTCCTTGCGGAAGACGACGTAGGCCTTCATCCAGGGATGGATGTTGCAGGTCACCATCGTCGGCATGCCGGTTTCGGCTTCAGGCTTGAAGAGCGTGCCATCACCGGCAGGAATCAATTGGTTGAAGCTCGTCCCGGCGATGTTCGTGTTGTGACCCACAGGGTCGCTGTTGTGGACATCGATCGATTGGCCAACCCTGGCCGCAAACACCGGCGTGATGAACTCGCACTGCTTTTGGTCGAAAACCACCGGCTTCTCTGGTGGCGTGGAATCTTTCACCCGGCTCGACTTCCGGACGAAAAGCACGACGTTTGCCAGCCCCTTCGACGACGGGTCAACAAGGAGGGAACGATCGAGGAGTTTGACGCCATTCTTCGTACAGACTTCGGTGTCCTTGTCGACCGCCAGAGCCTTGGCCTCTGCCGGAGCTCCTGCGAACACGAACCGCCCCTTGAGGGTTCCCCAGCCGGTGCCAGTGGCGGATGCCTCGGCGCCTGTTTCGGCTGCCCCGCCGGTTGATTTCACCAGCGCCGTGCGGACCCGCGCGGCGGCATCCGCATCGGCGACAGGCTGCCCGACACGGCCATCGACACAGCCGGAGCCGAGCGACACAAGTACCAGAGCAAGTCCCAGACGGGCGATAGCGCCACAGGCGCGCCGGACGCCGGTGTCCGCAATGGCCGGAGCCGATGGCTCACTTCTTGAACAGGTTGGCATCGAGCACCATCTCCCCGAGGTCGTTGTCGCCGGCGGCCACCTTGATCTTCTTCCGCCCCTTGGCGATCTTCTCAGACTTTCCCTTGACGCTGATCTCGCCGATGTAGCCGGCCTTCTCGTGCCAGAGCTGGAGTTCGACGTCACCGGCCGGCAGATTCTTGATCTCGAAGCTGCCATCGGCGGACGAGATGGCCCCGTACGGGTTGGGGCGGACGAGCACCCAGCCCTTCATCCAGGGATGGATGTTGCAGGTGACCTGCGCGGGAATGGCCTCTTCAGCCTTGAACGTCACGTTCGACTCGGCGCCAGCGGCAATCAGGCTGTTGGAGGGGGGGTTTTTGATCGTCGCGATGTTGCTGTTGTGACCGACGGTGTCGGAGTTCTTGAGCGTCAGCGGCTGGCCGATCTGCACGAAGGCCACGTGTGGCTCGAAGCGACAGTTCTTGTTGTCCATCAACACCGGAGCTTTTGCCGCGGCGGCATCGGGATGGACCTTGACATCCTTGTCACGGACGAAGACGACGACGTTGGCAATCCCGCCATCGGCACCGACGGAGAGTTCCTCGTTGAGGAGCTTTTCCTTGCCGCAGACCTCGACGTCCTTGTCGGCCTTGAGCTCGGCTGCGGTCGGAACGGCACCACCGAACTTGAATCGGCCCTTGAGCGTTCCCCAGTCGTCGGCGACGGCGGTCTGGGAAGCGAGCAGCATGGCCAGGGTAGCCGAGGCGCCGATGGTGGAACGGACACGGTGGACGTTGGACATGGGTGACTCTCCGGGGCGATTCGGGCGAGATTGTGTCGGGGGCGATCAGTCGCTGCCGGCGACCGCGATGGTGCGGTTGTTGGCAGGCCGGTCGGGATTGAGCAGCGTCACGCTGCCGGCTCCTCCACGAATGGTAGGCGCCGGCCCGTCGGTGGGGCCAGGAATCGGTTCTGCCGGTGCCGAATCGATCGATGCCGCCGGCGGGGCAGCGGACGGTTCCGCCGCCGGTTGCTGCTTGAAATAGGCGTCGAGGGAGAGGTTTCGCTTCGCAAACCGGTCGTAGTGCATGAGGAGATCCGTGAGCGCGTCGAGTTGCTGCTCGCTCGTGCCGTGATAGAGATCCTGGCTGACCGGCTTGTCGAACGGGATGTTGACCGGCATCCCCGTGTAGGGGAGGTACCGCTTCGGGTTGGCAATCCAGTTGTGAACGTAGTCGGGCCGGAGCCGCTCGTGCACGACTTCGAGTTGCGGTGCCAGAGCCTTCGGGTTGCCGGGCGGGGAGTACCCCCCGACAAGGTGGCACTTTACGCAGTAGTTGTTGTTGGTGACGATCTTCATCGCCCCTTCCAGGTGCCCAGGGTGGGTCGCCTCGGCCGTGGTCACCGAGCTCTCGTCGAGCCGGGGGTCGTAGACGTAGGGGTAGTCGGCGCCGTCGACCGCGGCGAAGTAATTGACCAGCGCCGAGGCCTCTGAAGACTTGAAGTTGAACTTCGGCATTCTCAGAACGGCCGCCGGCCTGATTGGCCCCGGGTTGAGGAGGAACTTGTGCAGCCAGCCGGACTGCACCTTCTTCCCTTCGCCGACAAGCGGGGGCGGGAGCCATCCCCAAGCATCGTCGGGCTTCACGTTGGGATTGATCTCCTTCTCGTCGGCGATAACCACCGGGAAGAGGAGGCGGGCCAGATCGCCGCCGTTGGCGGGATAGTGGCGGCCAGCTTCCAGCGCCTCGTTGGGAACCATGACGTTCGGACCACCGACGATTCGCGGGGTGCCGTCGATGAGAACGTCCTTCCAGAGCATGAACGGCCGGTGCGGGACCGCTTCGGCGTCATCCTCTTCGATGGGAACGCCATCCTCGTCGACGTATTGCGGCTTCCCCGATTCCGCATTGATGGCCGGCATCCCGACGAGCGTGGCCTTGCGACGCCCCTGGCGATCCGTGACGAGGGAATCCGCAACGTTGCCTGGGGTGAAGTGAGGGGAGAGGAAGGGGTAGTCGGCCGATTCCTGACCCTCGCCGAGGGATTCGGGACGGTAGCGCACGTCCCAGCGATCCATTTGAAGCGTGTGGCAGCCTCCACAGTTGTACTGCTCGGCGACTTTGAGTCCGGAGAGCCGGGCCTGCTCCCGATCGCTGGGCGTGTAGACAAACTGCGGGGCCGGAGGCTCGGCGACAAGGCCGAGGACAAACGTCATCACCGCTTCCCGCTGCGTGTCGTTGAAGGGGAACTTCGGCATCCGATAACGCTCGTTGTAGCCCTTGTTTTCCGCCTTCTTGTAGTCGTAGCTCCGCGGCGCACGGAGCTTCTGCCAGAGGAAGCCCTCGCGCTCGTGGGCGAGGAGCTTTTCCAAGAAGAAACCGGTGTTGGGGTCGACCGATTCAGGCGTGACATGGGCTTCCTCGACCGCGGCGTAGGCCAGATCGGAGTCGAGTCCGTCGACGATTGCGGCCTTTTCGGCATGCCCGTGGGCATCGCCGTGATCGGCTCCTTCGACCCCCAGCATGTGGTCGGTCGGCGCCGCGTGGCCACCGGGCTCACCATGCCCAGCGTGACCACCGTGGTCGTGGGCGAGTTGGTGCATGACGAACTGGGAAACCTGCTCAAAGGCGATCTTCGAAGACTCCTTCCGGCCCCAATCGGCTAGGGCAGCACCAGCGGCCTTTGCATCCTCAAAGCCGGGAATGTCGTGACATCCAGCGCAGGAGAGCTTGGCGATCGTCTTCTTGCCGACGTAGTCGAGGAGCTTGGCGTCACGGTTGGCTTGGGTGACATCAAGGAGCATCCGCTCGTCACCCAGGATCGAGGCCATGTCGGCGCCGAGGCCTGTGGCGAGAACATTGCGGGCCCGCACCTCCGGGAACCGTTCCTTGAGGTACATCAGCGCTAATTCCTCGGTCGCAGTTCGCTCCGCCTCGGTGAGCGATGTGGCCGACGGAACATCGGTCGCTTGCCAGCCCTCGGTCGACGACAGCAGGTAGGCGGTGGCGTCGGCAGCCGGATCGCTGACGCTTCCGTCGGCCTGTTTGACCGGTTCGAGAAGCACATTCGGCATGATCGTCCGCGGGTGATAGCGAGCCGGCTCGCGGAGCCAGCTGTAGAGCCATTCGCTGCCGCGCGGGTGGGAAGCAACCTTGGCGCCGATCCGGGAGAGATTCGGGCCGTGGGTGCTCAACGCTTCGGGGAAGTCGCCATGCTGGTGGCAGGCAAGGCACCCGCGCACCTGCACGACCTTCTTGCCCCGCTCGATGTCCGGAGCCGAGGTGATGCCGTCCCACGGTGCGACATATTCAAACGGGGCGCTGGCACCTTGGAGATAGGTGATCATCGAGCGGATTTCGATCGGCTCGTAGCGCTTTGATTCCTCCAGGCTCTTGCCCGAGAGATGCTCCCACAGGCCGAAGAAACGCGGCATCTTGGTCGAAGGGCGGAAGTCTTGCGGATTCCGCAGCCACGAGTAGAGCCATTCGAAGCTGTCCTTGGAGGCAACATGGCGCAGGCTGGGGCCGACCTTGGGGAGCGTGCCCGGGGTTTCGGGATCCTTGAGCTGGGCGGCGAGCGTGTGCGAGCGGGTCGTGAGCTTCGCCTCGTCGCCGGCTGAGGCGTCGAGTTCGAGGAGTTCGCGGAGCTTCCCGCGGGAGTGCTTTCCGTCCGGACTGGAACGGACATCCTCAACGATCCGTTTCACCCCTTCCCCGAAGGCATCGAGCCCCGGGTCGGTGGCGATCGCTTCGGCCACCTCATGGAAGTTCGGGCCGACGCGCATGTCGGGCCCGATGCGCTTGTCGGGGCCGGCATAGCCATTGATCTCGTGGCATCCATAGCAGCCGTATTGACGGATGAGATGGTAGCCCTCGACGAGCTTTGGCGCGGGAGGCTCGGGAAATCGCTCGCTCGGCTCGAGATCGACAACCTGATGATGGCACTTCAGGCAGCTCGACTCCTCGAACCGGTTCGGGAGCATCGGGAAGATCCAGTGATGGTTGTTGAACCACCCGTGCTCGTCGTGCCACTCATGACCCTGCGTCGGCGTATCGGGGCTGTGGGAGGACCACTTGAAGCTCGTTGCACTTCCCTGCCCCTGATGGCAGATCGTGCATCCGAAAGTTTGCATCGGATGGGGGCTGGTCGATCCGACGAAGAGATCGAGGCGGGGATGGGTGGCATACGGCTGGGGCACGCCGCGACGAATTGCTAGTTGGAGCGGGCGCCCAGCTTCTGGCGACTCGACGAGGGTTGCGACGGCTGCCGCGCGGACGAGGGTCTTGCCTCCGTCGATGCCGGCGATCACGTCGCCAGCCGTGAGCCCGACCACGGCTGCCGGCGAACCGGGGACAACGAAGCTGACCGTCGGATCCTCGGCATGGAACAAGCCCTGCGGGGCAAGTGCGAATCCGTAGAGCTTCTCGAGTTGCGCATTCCCGTTCCCCTCCACTGAGGGTCGGGGCGCTCCCGGTTCGGTGGCGGTGGGAAGCGAGATCGCCAGATCGGCCTGCGCGCTGTACGCGGGCTCCGTGGGGGCGCCGGGGGTCGACTTGTCCATCCCCTTGTGACAGGTGATGCAGCGGTCGAACCGAGCGACATCGCGGAAGTTGTTGTTGATGGTGAGCTGCGGGAGCCAGATCTGATCGATGCGGAGTGGGCCGTTGAAGGCGTCGAGAACGGGGAGTTCGAGGAGCGTTTTGCCCGAATTGGGGGCGCGATCCTTGAGGGTCTTCGCCAGCTGACCGACTTTGTTGCGGTGGTCGGCGAGAGTCTTGGCCGCGGCATCTTCGGTCGCTGTGACGTCTCGAAGGATCGCCTCGAGGCCCTTGCGGTGGGTGTTGGCAACCTGTGTGGCCTGAGTTGCCTCGACGACCTCAGCCTGCTTCGCCTGGGCGATCGCGAGCAAGGAGTCGAGGCGGTCTTGCGGTGCCCCCTCGGCAACGGCCAGTTCGTAGTCGGCACGGCACTTGTCGAACTCGGCCTTCCGGAGCTTGAGCCGCCCGGCAAGATTGTCCTCGCGGAACTTGGCCCGCTTGGCGATGTCGCGCATCCGCTCGACGAGGTCGCCACGGATCGCAAGACGCTCGCCTTGATCGGTCTGAGCGACGAGGCGGTCAACGTCGATCTGGACAAGATCCGCCGCAACGGCGTCTTCGTCGATCGTTCTGGCCTGCTGGAGGAACGCTGCCGTCAGCGACGGGGCGATCGCGTCGCGGCGGGCGTCGGCAAGCGCCGCCTCGAGATCCGCGGTTTTGGTCGCGTATGTGTCGGAGCTTTCCTCTGCCACGCGGGCGGCCGCCGACCATGTCTCCAGGTCACGGAAGCCTTTTTGGTACTTCTTCCAAGGACGGTTGTGATCGGCTGCGAGCATGGCGATCGTCGTCAGCAGCAGCACGATCGCCGTGATACCGAACACGACGTGCAGCAGCTTCAGATTGCGCCAGGTTTGTTCTGTGGCAGGCATGGAAACGGCTCGGAGGGATGGAGGCCCGCGGTGTCGACGCGTGATCGGACGGCTGGACGTTCGACCGCGTCAGAAGTTGAGGGAGAACTCCGGGATGCTGATGAGGTACTTCAGGTTCAGCGTCCAACGGAGGATCATTTTTAAAGGCAGCGTGAGCATCAGCAACATGAGGTTGATCATCACCAAGTAACGCACGAAGCCCATCTGGGCGAAGTACTTGCGGAACACGGTCACGGCGAGAAGCGGCGGGAGCAGGAACAGATAGGCAGCCATGATCAGCAGGCCGGGGGCCTCGCGGAGAAGGATTGTCCCGACGTGGGCGTACCACGGCGCGTCGGAGGCAACGCGCGGGAGCGGCTGATTGAGGAGGTTCACCCAGAAGAGTTGCGGAAGATCGACGTTGTTGAGCACCTCGACTTTGTATGGGCTCCAGTATTCGAACGGCCCGAAGAAGTTCCAGTTGGGGCCGCGGAGGAACGTGCCGAGGATGATGAGGGTGATCCACAGCTCGAGAAATCCGAATTGCCACGTGAGGTAGGCAAACTTCCGCTCGTTGATCGAGTAGTAGCCGTTCCCCTTCTTGTTGAAATCGAGGTAGGGCATCGCCATCAGCCCGAAGATCACGATGCTCGGCAGGGTGACGCCGGCGTACCACGGGTCGAAGTAGACGAGCATCTCCTGGAGGCCGAGGAAGTACCACGGGGCTTTGGAGGGGTTTGGGGTCTTCACACTCGAGGCAGGCTCTTCGAGCGGAGCTGGCAGGAGCAGCGCCCAGGCGAGGAGGAACGCCGCCACCCCCACCATGCAGATCAGCTCGGTGTAGACCAGATCGGGCCAAACGAGAACTTTCTCGTCATTCAGTTTTTCCAGCGGTGGGAGCCCCTGCGCGATCCGCTCGTC
>CANGGC010000063.1 GCA_947453125.1 Planctomycetaceae bacterium
GGCCCTTGAGCGTGACATAGCAGGCAATGAGGGCGTCGAGGCCCGAACGCACCTCGGCGCTGGCGGGATCGGGGTCGGTGTTGGCGAGGATCACCCCGATGCGATCAGCGTCAGCCCTGGTGCCACAGACCCCGAGCATCGTGGCGTAGAGACGGCGTCGGTTGGCGGGCACCTTCGGATTTTCGATCCAGGCGAGCAGCTGGGTCGGGTCCATCCGGCTCTCCAAGCCGCGGACATCGTCGTACGGGGCTACCGCAAACTCGTCATAGGCGTCGCGCGCCAGCGTGTCGTCGGCATCCTCGAGATACTTCTGGAAGAACGCCAGCCGGTCGGCCCCCTTGGCCGGGAGGTCGGCGAGTTTCTTGAGGTAGTCGATCCCGCGCTCGCTGACCGGGATCGGGCTCGACCAAACGAGCTTCGGGGGCTCGACGGCCATGAGGAGATAGGTCGTGCCGGCGGGCTTGACCTCGAGCATGATCGTCTCGATCTGGCGCACGCCGTCGACATCGAGCAGTTCTGCCCCCTCGAGCAGGTCGCCCCCCTTGAGCGCTTCAACGACAACAAACCGCCCCTTCGGAAGCGGGCCGTCAGACCGGGGCGACAGCGACGCGGAGGTCGGCGGCTCCACGAGCCGGGCGATCACGGCCACCTGGCTCTGCGCGATCTCCTGCGAGAACGTCAGCGATACAGCCGAACAGAACGGGCACGCCAACGCGGCTGGCATCCTGCCGGCCAGGAGCACGGCGAGGAGAGCGACCAGGAGGCGGGAAAGACGCGCGGATCGGGAGTTGGGTTTCATGGCCCGATTTTAGCAGGCTCATGAACGCCGGGGGAAATCCGCTTCTCCGCCGCCGCCCCCTTTGTTCCCCGCGCGCCCGCGCCCGGGGGGCGGGGGGACCGGCACGGCTCAGCCGGGGCCCTGAAGCCACCGGGAGACATCGGTCCGGTAGGCGGCCAGTGCCGGGAGCAGCGCCGCGAGGATCGCCAGGAGGACGAGGAACGGGACGAGGAGGGCCTCGGCCTCGGGCGCCGACGAGAAAAACCCGGCTCTCACCCCCGCACTGGCGGCGATCCAAGGCCCGATCGCCGCCACGATTGCATGCCCGAGCACCCAGCCGACCAGTCCCCCTCCAACGGCGAGGAGCACCGCCTCGATGAGGACCGTCGCCAGGACATGACCGCGGCGTGCCCCCAGGGCGCGCATGATCGCCACATCGCGACTTCGCTCGAGCGACGAGCCGACCATGCTGATGAGGATGCCAAGCGCCGACACGAGCACGACTAGCGCCGTGACCATGAGGAGGACGAGCTCGAGGGGACGGACAAAGAGATCGAGGAGCTGACGAATCTCCGCCACCGGGAGCGCCGCCTGGGCGTCACGCCCCTCGTTGATCGCCGTCCTCAGGCCCATCGCCGTCAGTTCCGGCGGCAACCCCGGCAGCGAGGCCGTCTCGAGGAGGATCGCCGTCACTTCCCGCTGGCTTGCCGGGAGCGGCGCCGGCCCCTGCGGCGCCTGGCCATCTGCCGCTACGGTCGTCGCCACCTCCGGCTCGACCCCGTCCGGCAGCGGCTTGGCATGGCCATCCTGGAGGTAGAAACCCTCCATGTTGACGAACACTCCGCGGTCGATCGGCGTCCAGGTGCGCTCGAGGATCCCCACGACATGAAACGGGTCGTGCACCTTTCCGTCATCGGCGCCGTGGGTGGGGGCGAACGGATCCCCCACTTGAAGGCCGAGGCTGTCGGCGACACTCGCGCCGATCACGCCGGCGAAGAAGTCGTCATCGCGGAGATTCTCCCCCGACGCGAACCGGAACGGCTCACCGTCCCCGCGTGTCAGCCGGCCGAAGAAGTCGGAATTCGTGCCAACGACCCGGAAGCTGCGGTAGTAGTCCCCCATGCAGGTCGGCACGGCCACGCCAGTGCTTGCGGCATACTTCCCGTCGACGCCATCGGCCCGCCGCGCCGCCGGGAGAAACTCCTCATAGAAGTCCCAGCCGACGTTCTCGATCGGCTTGCTGATCAGGTAGACGGTGTTGAGGACGAGCTGGAGGGGGCTCCCCTTCGCCCCCACGATCATGTTGTAGCCGAGCCCCGACCCCGACTCGAAGGCCCGCTGGACGATTCTCCCGGTGACGAGCGTCGCGACCACCAGCGCCACGCCGAGCGCCAGCGACACCGCCGTCAGGGCGCTGGTGAGGGGGCGCTGACGGATGTTGCGCCAGGCGATGCCGAGGAGGTTCATGGGGAGTGACCAGCGGGGAGGGACGGTCAGCGCTTGTGGGCGGCGGCGGCGCGGTTGAAGTCCTCGAGACGGAGCCGGCGGGGAAATTGGGCCGACACCTCCGGGGCATGCGTGACGACGACGAGCGCCACGCCGTGGTCGGTGCAGGTCGTGCGGAGGAGATCGATCACCTGCTGCTGGTGGGCGGCATCGATGCTGGCGGTCGGCTCATCGGCGAGGACGACCCGCGGCCGGTTGGCCAGGGCCCGGGCTACGGCTACGCGCTGCTGCTGGCCGGTGGAGAGCTCCGCGGGGCGATGGTGGAGTCGGTGGCCAAGGTCGACCGCGCCGAGGAGCTCCATGGCCCGCGACCGGTCGGGGCGCCCGGACCCGAAGGCCATCGCCACAAGGACATTCTCCAGAGCTGTGAAC
Organism: Planctomycetaceae bacterium; assembly: GCA_947453125.1. Taxonomy (GTDB): domain Bacteria; phylum Planctomycetota; class Planctomycetia; order Pirellulales; family UBA1268; genus QWOP01. Next base: position 2,657 of record CANGGC010000063.1, read on the forward strand.
CCGGGGAGGAGGTTGAACGACTGGAACACCATCCCGAGCTTGTCGGCCCGCACCCGGTCGCGGCGGGCCTCGTCGAGACGGGCCAGATCGATGCCATCGATGACCACCCTCCCGGCATCGGGACGGGTGATCCCGGAGATGACGTTGAGGAGCGTCGATTTTCCCGACCCGCTCTGCCCCTCGAGGGCGAGGTGCTCACCGGGGGCGACGGCGAAGGCCTCGATGTCGAGGACGTCGACCCGGCCCCCCCCCGGCATCGCGAACGACTTCCGCACCTTCTCGAGCTGGATGACGGGGGTCGACATGGCATCTCGGAAAAGCGGCGGACGGGGCCACGGGGAAGGCCACGCAGTATTCCCGATCGCCACGCGGCGGGAAAGAGCGGGAATCTCGCCGTCCGGGGGGCGGCGACACCCGGCGGAAAGGGCGCTTGGCGGGACGGGCCACGGGTTGTTTGAGCGGCCCCGGCGAGCGGGTGTATATTTGTTCGCGCGTCCACCGCGGCCACCAATCCTGCAATCGTCGCAGGAGGCCGTTCCCACCCCCGGCGCCCCGCCCTCCCCGGCGCCCCGCCCCAGGAGTCTGCCAGTGTCCATCCGCGTCGGCATCAACGGTTTCGGCCGCATCGGTCGCCTCACCTACCGGGCCATCTACGAGAAGTTCGGCCTCGACGGCGACGTGCAGGTCGTCGCCCTCAACGATCTCACCGACGCCAAGACGAACGCCCACCTCCTCGAGTTCGACTCCAACTACGGTCCGTTCAAGGGGAAGGTCGCCTACGAGGGGAACGACCTCGTCGTCGACGGCCGGAAGATCAAGGTCTTCGCCGAGAAGGATCCCGGCGCGATCGACTGGTCGAGCCAGGGGGTTCAGGTGGTCGTCGAGAGCACCGGCTTCTTCACCGACGCCACCAAGGCGGTCGCCCACAAGCGTGGGAGCGTGAAGAAGGTCGTGATCTCGGCCCCGGCCAAGAACGAGGATCTGACGATCGTCCTCGGGGTCAACAACGAGATGTACGACCCCTCCAAGCACCATGTCATCTCCAACGCCTCCTGCACGACCAACGGCCTCGCCCCGGTCGCCAAGGTGCTCCACGAGACCTACGGCATCGACCGCGGCCTGCTGACGACGGTCCACGCCTACACCAACTCCCAGAAGACGGTCGACACGGCCGCCAAGGATCTCCGCGATGCCCGGGCCGCGGCCCTCAACATCGTCCCGTCGAGCACCGGTGCGGCACGGGCCGTCGGCCTCGTCATCCCCGCCCTCCAAGGGAAGTTCACCGGCATGGCGTTCCGCGTGCCGACGCCGACGGTGAGCGTCGTCGACTTCACGGCGATCCTCAACAAGGAAGCCTCGCCGGCTGACATCAACGCGGTGATGAAGAAGGCGGCCGAGGGCCCCCTCAAGGGGATCCTGCGCTACACCGACAAGGAGCTGGTCTCCACCGACCTCAAGGGGGATCCACACAGCTCGATCTTCTCGGCCGTCGACACAATCGGCTTGGGCAACTTCGTCAAGGTCGTCAGCTGGTACGACAACGAGTGGGGCTATTCCAACCGTGTCGCCGACCTCCTCAACTTCCTCGAGGATCGCGGCCTCTGATTTGGCCCGACGGGCGAAGCAGAATCTTCGGCGGGGCGTCGCACGGCGGCGCCCCGCTTTTTTTTACCGTTGCGAGCGGAAGAGCCCGCGGACAGAGCACGATGTCAGTCAGCGGCGTGCGCTCGAATCGCGCCGGAAGAGTGCACCGACACCGGCACGTCGACCCGGTGGACGCTGCCGTCGAACGTCGTCATCACGACGTGGACATGGACCGTCGAAGACTGGGGCGGGGGCCCGGGCCAGCGAAGGAGAAAGTGGAGCCCACGGGCCCGAGACGTGCGGCGGAAATGCCCCTGGGCCTCGGCCTCAGGGATATCCCAGCGGGCGATGCAGCCTCCCTCGCCGGGATCGGTCGGATCCGCCGGCACTAGGCCCGCTCCCTGTGGCACTGCAGGATCGTTGACGAACACGACGACGTCTCCGGCGGCCGTCACAAGGCGCTCGTCGGCATCGCGTGGCTCGACGACGATCGCCAGCCCCTCGGCCACCCCATCGCCATCGGCATCGAAGCACTCCGTCCGCTCAGGGTTCACGACGAGATGGCTGATCCGGGCCTCGCCGGCGAGGCTCTCCTCGAACGAAAGTCTCCGCACGGCAGGCGCCATCCCAGCGCTGGGGAGCGGGGGTACGCCGTCGAGCTTCGGCGGCACCATGACCGGCGGGGCCGGCGGCGGCGTGAGGGGAGGGGGAAGCGTAGGGGTCGATGACGGGGTGCCACCTGGCCCGAACCGGAGGCCGCTCGGCGCGGCGCCGGAGCCACCGGGCGCCATCAGCCCCGGCACCGACACCTTGGGCAGCGAAGGAGGGGGCACGAACGTCGGCGCCGAAGAAGCTCGGGCCGGGGCGGACGATCCGTCGCCGATGCCCAGTTGCTTCCGCAGGCTCGCGTTCTCCCCTGCCGTCCGTTCCAGCCGGGCGCTCCTCGACTGGAGCTGGTCCTGGAGGTGGTAGATCTGGTCTTCCTGCATCCGCAACTCCCGTTCGAGGAGTTGCTGGTTGAGGTCGGTCTTGCAGCCAGCGAGCGCCAGAAGGGCGCCAGCCAACACGGCAGCAGGGCACGCCGCTCCCCGGCGGGATGCGCGGATCGGTCGCGCCCCTCGAGGGGCCCGGGTGCTCCCAGCGGACCTGTGCATGATGCGCCTCCTGCGCCTCAGGCGGTCTGTGCCACGACGATCCCCGGTCCTCCGGACCGGTCACGTCCGCCGTCAGGCGACGCTCTTGACCGTCGGCATCCTGTCGATCACCTCGTCGATGAGTCCGTATTCGCGGGCCTTCTCGGCGGCCATGAAGTTGTCACGGTCGGTGTGCTTCTCGATCTCGTCGAGCGGCTGGCCGGTGTGCTTTTGGAGGATCATGTTGAGCCGCTGCTTGATGTAGCGGAACTCCTTGGCGTGGATCATGATCTCCTCCGCCGTTCCCTCCATGCCGGCCAGCGGCTGGTGGATCATGATCCGAGAGTTCGGCAGGGCACGCCGCTTCCCCTTGGCGCCCGCCGTGAGAAGCACCGCCCCCATCGAGGCACACTGACCGATGCAGTAGGTGGCGACGTCGCAGGTCACGAACTGCATGGTGTCGTAGATCGCCAACCCGGCCGTGACGCTGCCGCCCGGGCTGTTGATGTAGAGGTGGATGTCGGACTTCGGGTCGTCGGATTGCAGAAAGAGCAACTGCGCGACGATGGCGTTGGCGACCTCGTCGTTGACCTGACTGCCGAGGAAGATGATCCGGTCCTTGAGCAGGCGACTGTAAATGTCCATCGCCCGCTCTTCGCGGCCGCTCTTCTCGATGACGTAAGGGATGAGAGGCATCGGTCAGTCCTTCTCCTTGTCGTCGCCGGTCACAGGGGGCTTGGTGAGGATCTCGTCGACGAGACCGTATTCCTTCGACTCAATGGCGGAGAGATAGCGATCCCGGTCGGTGTCCCTGGCGATCCGCTCGAGCGGTTGCCCGGTGTGATCCGCCAAAATCTCGTTGAGGACGGCGCGGGTCTTGAGGATCTCGTCGGCCTGAATCTCGATGTCGCTCACCTGCCCGCCGACCTGGCCGTAGGGCTGGTGAATCATCACCTTCGAGTGCGGCAGGGCGAAACGCTTCCCCTTGGCGCCACCGGCGAGCAGGACGGCCCCGCCACTGGCGGCGATGCCCACGCAGTAGGTCGCCACCGGGCAGGAGAGGATCTGCATCGTGTCGTAGATCGCCATCGTCGCCGTGACGCTGCCGCCGGGCGAGTTGATGTAGAAGTGGATGTCCTTGCGCCGGTTGTCGCTCTGGAGGTAGAGCAACTTCATCACCAACTCGTTGGCGTTCCCGTCATAGATCTCCCCCTGGAGGAGGATGATCCGATTCTCGAGAAGCAGGTCGCCGAGCGTCATCTGCCGCTGCCGCTGGTAGTCGCGGGAGGCGCTGGACGAGCGCGGATCGAAGGGACGGTCGTGCATGGTGGGGGCCCGGGAGGGGACGCTTGACAAACGGAGGGGGACCGGGGACGTGGGAAGCCTGGGCTTTAGCGCCGCGGGGCACGCACCGCAGAGGCCTCGGCATGATTGGCGGTCGGGATCGCGTCGTCCCCCACGACCTCACCGCAGACCGCATGGTCGACGGCGTCGGCGTCGGGCTTGGGGAACTCGAAGGGGGTGTCGGCGAACGTGGCGCTGGTGGTGATCAGGTCGAGCGTCTTGCGCTCGATGATCTGGTTGCGGAGGACGTCCATCAGGCCGCGCTTCTCGAGGCTGGCACGCACCCGACGGGGCGACTCCCCCGACTGTGCGGCAATCGCGCGGATCTCCTCGTCGTAGTCGGCTCCCGTCTCAGCGATCGATTCTTCCTCGGCGATCCGCTCGAGGATGAAGTGCTCCTTGAGGGCCTTGGCGGTGCTCGCCATCACCGACTGCCGCAGCTCGTTGACATGACGGCGGATCGAATCGTCGTCGAAGCCGCTGCGACGCAGCTCGAGAATCGCCCGCTCCAGCTCACGCTGGCTCTGGCGGCGGAGAAGATCGGGGGGGAGATCCCAGTTCGCGGAAGCGGTCAGGGCACTGGCGACCTGCTTGCGGACCTCACGGCGCTGATGCCAGGCAAGCTGCCCGTCGAGCTGCCCACGGATGGCGGCACGGAGGGCGTCGGCATCGGCGAACGGCCCGAGTTCACCGAGGACCTCCTCGTTGAGCTCCGGCAACTCCAGCTTCTTCACCTCGACCACCGTCAGCTCGAGGGTAACTTCCTTGCCACGGAGCGCCTCGACGGCAGCTTCGCTCGAGATGGTCAGCGGCGCCGTCACCGGCTTGCCCGGCTTGGCCTTGGCAACGAGCTTGGCGAATCCCGGCAGCTCGGCATCCGCCAGCGAGAGCTTCTCGCGGACGACGATCTCGACCTCGTTGGCCTCGGAAAGGACGGTGTCGCCGTCGAGGAAACGGAGGTTGGCAACGATGAGATCACCCTCGACGGGGGCCCCGTCGTGGGGCACGAGCCGACTGCGGTCACGGAGGACGTTGGCGAGGGCGTCGTCGACGTCCTTGTCGGAGATCTCACGAGTCGGCCGCTTGATCGAGAGCCCCTTCCACTGCGGCATCTCGAACTCGGGGCGGACCTCGATCGCAAACTCGAACGTCATCGGCCCATCGTCGGGGAGGACGATCGCCCCAACGTCGAGTTCGGGCTCGCTGATGGGCGACAGCTTCTCCGTCTCCGAAACCTGTGTCATGGCGTCGGCGAGGAGCTTCGAGCGGATCTGCTCCGAGAGTTCCGTCTTGAACCGGCTCCCGACGAGTGCCTTCGGGGCCCGACCGGGGCGGAATCCGGGAAGATGAGCCGTCGGCACCATCTCGCCGATGCACTCGGCGTGGTAGCGGGCGATGTCCTCGCGCGGAATCGAGACGCGCACCTTCCGCTGGCAGGTCGACACTTTGTCGATGGCGACGTCGAGCTTCAGCAGAGGCCGCTCTCCCGGAAGGGGGGCGGCGGACGTGGCGGAATCGAGCGCGGCGGTATCAGACATGGACGCTTCCGGGACAGAGAGGGCGAGGAGAGGATTCGGGACTTCAAGAGGGGAATCGGGACGGCAAACTAGCGAGGAGCGACACAGCGAACGATGGGAATCGTACGGAGGCCTTCCACGAAGGGCGAGGTGGAACATCCCCTCCCCTCGGTTGATCGGCCGCCAGCTGACGATCCAGCCCACATCTGAAAGCAGGGCGGAGAGCGTGAGTTGGTCGGGAGCGGCAACAGCCCCCCGAAGGGAGCCAGGCCCCCTGGAAGGTTGCCCTTCCGCGGACGGTTCAAACGGACCGGAAAGGGCAACAAGAGCGGGTGATGGGATTCGAACCCACGACAACCACGTTGGCAACGTGGTGCTCTACCAACTGAGCTACACCCGCACTGCAACAGACCGAAAA
>CANGGC010000064.1 GCA_947453125.1 Planctomycetaceae bacterium
GGGAGCGGAGGAGACGCTCGTAAGCTTCGCGGGTGCCGATCGCCGTCTCCTCGCGGCGGGCCTTCGCGGCTTGGGCGTCGACGGCGTCGCGGAAGCGGTCGTTGGTGACCATGCTCGCGAGATAGTAGAGCTCGCCAGCCGCGACGAGCGGAAGGATCACTCCCGGGAAGCCCGAGATGATCGCCGCCGCAACGCCGGCCCCCGCGAACAACAGGTTCCAGCGGCTCGTGAAGGCCGTCCGCAGATAGGCTCCGATGCGCCCCACGTCGAAAAGTGTCCCTTCGTCAGAGCTTCCCGGCTATTTTCCGGGCCGCGACGCCGCGGCCTCGATCCCCTCGAGTTGAGCCTGCAGCCGGTTCACCTGCTCGTGGAACCAGGGCTCAACCTGCGTCTCGCGGGCCGGTGCCTCGGCGGCCGGCATGCGGATCTCGGCCGCGATCCTACCCGGAGTCGTGGCCATCACGAAAACCCGGTCACCGAGGTAGACCGCCTCCTCCACCGAATGCGTGATGAACATCACCGTTGCCTCCACCTCCCGCCACAGCCGGACGAGCAGATCCTGCATGTCGAGGCGGGTGGCCGGATCGAGGGCGCCGAACGGCTCGTCCATGAGGATGATCCGCGGCCGGAGGACGAGCGTCCGGGCGATGGCCACCCGTTGACGCATGCCGCCAGAGAGTTCGTGGGGATACTTGGCCGCATCACGGCGGGGGTCGAGCCCCACGCGCGCAATCCATTCCCGCCCCTCCTCCTCGCGCCGGCGCTTCGGCACGCCCCGGCACTCGAGGCCGAAGATGACGTTCCCGAGGACGGTGCGGTTGTCGAAGCTCGTGTAGTCTTGGAACACCATCCCGCGGTCGGCCCCGGGCCCCACCAATTCCCGGCCGAGGACATGGACGCTCCCGCTGGTCGGCGGAAACTGCGGCTCGAGCCCGGCCACCATCCGCAGCACCGTGCTCTTACCGCAGCCCGAGGGGCCGAGGAAGGTCGAGATCTCCCCCTTGTCGGGCAGGTCGGGGATCGTGAACGAGACATCGCGGATCGCCACCGCCTCGCGGGGTGTCCCCTCGTTGTAGATCTTCGTCACCCCGCGGAACTCCACAGCCGCCGGGCGGCCGTCACCGGGCGGATCGACCGGAGCTGGCCGCATGGAGGCCGGTGCGTCGGGGCGATTTGGGGCGGCCTCGCCGTTCATGGCCGGAACTCCGTCCGCCGGCCGTGGAGCAGCCAGCCGCAGAAGCGGGGGATCAGCCCCGCCCCGCCGTAGCGGTAGGGGAAGAGGTCGGATTGCAGCCACCACAGCCCGCGGTCGATGGCCCAGGCCACCATCGGGATGATCACGAGGACGAGGAGGATCGGCTCCCGTTCGCCGCGCCGCTGCGACATGTTGATCAGGTCACCGAGGCCGCCGGAGGCGCTCCCGAACTTCACCAACTCCGCGAGCATCACGTAGCCGAAGGCGAGCCCGAAGAGGAGCCTGAGGGAATTGAAGATCGAGGGGGCGGCGAGGGGGCCGAGGACCTTCATGATGATCTGCCAGCGCGAGGCGCCGAGCGTGAGCGCCGTGTCGACATACCGCTGTGGCACGTCGAGGACCGCGGCGGTCGTGTCGGAGAGGACGAAGGCAACGCTGGCGACGAAGAGAAACATCACCTTTTGGAACTCGCCGATCCCGAAGAAGAAGAATGTCAACGGGATGAGCGCCGCGACCGGGATGTTGCGGCCGAACACCATCAGCGGCGCGAGAAACGCCCGCAGCGCCGGGAAGCAGGCCGCGAGGATCCCCAGCGGCACTCCGACGATGCAGGAGAGGCCGAAGCCGAGGCAGACCCGCTTGAGGGTCACGAGCGTGTTGGTGACGAGCTTCCGCTCGCCGAAAACGCGGGGGATCGCCTGAACCGTCTCCGCGACGCTCGGCAGCGTCGTCGGACTGACAAACCGCTTCTCGGCCTCGCCCGGGGGGCCGGCCGTGATCACGAACCACACCGCCAGCACCACAGCGATGCAGGTGAAACCCCAGAAAAAGGCGGCCGTGTTCGAGAGCTCGCCACGGAGCGGTGCGATCCGATGCCCCTCGGCGGTGCGGTCTTCACCGCGGGGCAACGGTGCTTCGGCCGCTGGCACCGCCTTCTCCGTCTGCTCGGTCATGGCGTCGGTCACTCCTTCTCGGCGGAGTAGACCTTGATCTCGACGCGACGGTTGAGCGAGTGGTTGTCGGGCTGATCGGGATCGACGGGCCGATCCCAGCCGACCCCATCAACGGCGAAGCGCCCGTCGTCGAATTGGTACTTTTCCACGAGCGACTCCTTCACGGCGTTGGCCCGCCGGTAAGAGAGTTCCTTGACCACCTCGGCCGGGATCCGCCCCTTCATCGAGGAGTCGGTGTGCCCCTCGATGACGATCCGGGCAGCGCCGAACTGCTTGGCGAGCGTCGCTACCTCGTCGAGGACGAGATCGACACTGGCATCGTAGGGCTCTTCGATGTCCTTCCCGTCGACCTTGCGAACAATCCGCTTCTTCAGATCCCAGCTGTTGGGGAAGAAGTGGATGACGACAGTGTTGGTGAGGATCTCATCGTTCTCGGCCCGGATGTCGGCGAGCCGCTTGGGTGGCAGGGGCTTCGTGTATTCGTCGCGGGTCTCGGCATACTTCGGCTCGGCCCCGAGCTTCTGGATGACCGAGAAATCCATCACCTGATCGAAGGAGACGGGCGGATTGGTGATCGCCCCGACACGGCGATAGAGGTGATAGGACTGCTTCCAGATCCGTTCGAAGTTGGCCGGGTTGTTGCGGTTGATGAAGAACTGGTAGTTCTCGGCCCAGTTCGTGGAGTGGGCGTCGCCGAGCATCCCGAGGGTGTCGGTGGCGGGGATGTTGTAGCCGGCTGCCATTAGCTCGGCGGCCTTCGCCTTCCCTTCCTCCGTCTTCAGCACGTCCATCGAATCGAAGATGCCGCGGACGATTGCCTCGACCTTGTCGGGGTGGTCCTGGGCGAAGTCGGCTCGGGCAAACCACACGTCCGCAATCAGCCGGTTGGCCGTCTGGGTCGTGATCAACATCCGGTTCCCCTTCGCCTTGGCGAGGTTGTAGATGTCTGGCGCCCACGACACGGCTCCGGCGATCTCCTTCTGCGAATTGAACGCCGCTGCTGCCTGGAAGGCGTCGTCGGTGTAGACCATGTCGACATCCCCCGGCTGGAGGCCGCCGGCAACGAGCATGTTGAGGGCAAAGAACTGGCTCGGGGAGTTCTGCGCGAGGACGAGCTTCTTGCCGGCGAGATCTCGGACGTTGCGGATCCCTTCGCGAACGACGATCCCGTCACCGCCATTGGAGAAGTCAACCTGCTGGAAGACACGCGGCATGACCCGGGAATCCTTGGGGGCCCCGGTGCGGTCGGTGAGCCCCTCGAGGAACAGCGGGATCATGTCGAGGGTCGCCCAGCCGATGTGGACCTCGCCGGCGGCGTAGGCGTCGCGCATCGTGACGGGATTGTCGATGAGAACCAGTTCGATCTTGAACGGCTTCCCCCCTGGTGCTTGCCACACCTTCCCTGCTTTGAAGCCCTCGTTGGCGTGGATGATCGGCGCCCAGCCCGCCCAGACGTTGAGGGCGAAGCGGACGGTGTCGTTCTCGAGCGGCTTGTAGGCGCTGGTCCCCTTCACCGGCGGCAGTTTCTCGGCAGGCTTGAAGGCGTATTCCTTGACGGTCGTCGGCACGGCGTCATCGGCGGCCTCCGAGACCGGCCCTTCGCCCGCCGGTGGCGCGCCGCCACCGGTCGCCCCACCACCGCCGTTGCCGCCAGCCCCATTTCCCCCCGGTCCGGCGCCGCCAGCGGCGACCTGCGCTCCTCCGGCCCCGGGACGCAGCACGTTCCCGAACATCCCGGCACGCCAGGCTGCCAGGGCCACCAGGCCGAAGATCACCGCCCAGACCGCAAGCCAGAACGGAGCTTTGGGTTGACCACCTGCCATCGGACACCTCGCCTGAGAATAGGGGGGGGAAAATGAACGCAGAGGCCGATCAGCCGCGGAACTTCGTCTTCGGACGCGAGGCGTGGGCCATGTGGAGCGTGTTCATGAGATCGTAGGCGGTGACCTCGCAGAGGAGTTGCGTCACCTTCTCGTGGGCCTCTGGCGAAAGCAGCGGCTCCACTTCCTTCATCAGCGCCACCACGCGGGCCTCCTGGGCCTCGAGTTCGGCGACGTCGACGCGTCCGTCGGCCACCACCTCGACGAAGGAGTCGAGCTTGCGGGCGTATTCCGCCAGCATGGGGGCCTCGGAGTGGGTATCGAACCAAGGGGTCTTCTTCGACATGGTGGGTTCTCCTGGGATGAACTCGGGCTTGGTTTTCTCGGATGGCGGGCGATCACGAGCCGATCACGCCCTTGATGGCGGCAAGACGTTCCTGAAGCCGTGCCCTGCCGCCGGGCTGCGACACCTGATCCTTCCAGCGTTCGGGGAGAAACCGCTTCTCGGTGCATTCGAGCACCGCCGCGATCTCCTGCATCTCCTTCTCGAGCCCCTGGGCCGAGGGCATGAAGTCGTCGAGCGCGCTGTTCAGGTCCTCTGGCGCTATCTCGTCCGGGGTCGGAAGCCCGGCATCGGCGGCCCGATCGAGCCCCTTCCGGCGGGCCGCAAGGACGACACTCTCGATGTCGGCCCCGGAGAGCCCGAGATCGAGATCGATCGGGCCGGGGAGGCCGGTGGCGAGGCGGACATGACTCTTGCGGGCCATCGCCGTGAACATCGCCTCCATTTCCGCCTGATCGTGGGGATAGAAGAGGGGGATGTGGACCTCGGCCCGTCCCTGACGCTTGAGGTCGATCGGGAGCAGCTCGGGGCGGCTCGTGAGGAGCATCCAGACGATCTTTCCACGGTAGCGGGTGTCCCCCATCTGCCGGGCGATCATCGAGAAGACGCGGGCTGAGGTGCCGGAATCGCCATCCGACTGCCGGTTGCCGAGGGCGGCATCGGCCTCGTCGATGATCACCACCACCGGCCCGAGGCTCCGGAGCACGTCGAGGGCGTGCTCGAGATTGCCTTCCGTTTCCCCGACGTACTTGCTGCGGAAGTTCTTCAGCACCGCACAGGGGATGCCGACACTGCCGGCGTAGCACTCGGCGATGAAGCTCTTGCCCGTTCCCACCGGGCCGCAGATCAGATAGCCCATCGGGGCGCTTTCGAACTGCCCCCGCTTGATCGCACGGGCGTCTGACTCGAGCCGGTTCTTCGCCTCCTGATGGCCGGCGACGGCGTCGAGCGTAAGCCGCGGCTGGATGAACTCCACGAGCCCCTGGCAGGAGCGCTCGATGAGGTCCTTCTTCTTGGCGGCAAACTCGGGGCCGTCCGGCGCTGAGCCATCGCGGGCCGAGAGCGTCACCACCGCCCGAAGGCTCTCGAGCGACAGCCCCCCCGAGAGCGCCGCCATCCGCTTCACGGCATCCACCTGCGCCTCCGGCATACCGGCCGACTTCGCCGTCGCCAGGGCAAACCGTTCGCGTTCGGAGGCGTCGGGAAGGGGGAGATCGATCGCTGTCACCGCCGGGCAGGTGACGAGCCGGGAGTTGACCTCGGAGAGCGCGTCGGCAAGGAGGACGATGGCGACGTTGACGCGCCTCAGGAGTGGATTGGTGGCCCATGCGAGCAGCCGAACCAACCGTCCCGCCCCCCCCTTCACCGAGGTGCCGGCCTCGCCGGCCGGCGCGAGATACTGGGCGTAGTCGAGGACGATCGCGATCCGTTTCCGCTTCTCCGGCGGGTCGATGAGATTGCGTTCGAGGAGTTGATCGATGACGCCGATCGCCTGATCGGGGTCACGCGGCCAGTTGGCGGCGTTGCCGAGCCGGTCGGTGAGCCAGGCGACCATGTCACGGTGCCGGTTGGCGTCGGTGCCAGCCAGCGGCCGCAGACCCTTGCCGACGTCGTAGCCCAGGACGACATCCCAGCGACCGAAGATCTCGCGGCAGAGGAAGTCGGGCACCCCCCCCCACGCCGCTTCGGCGGCATTGGGTGGCGAGAGCGGGACGAGATCGCGGACGTTCCCATGGAGGAGGAACATGCAACTCGTGCCGGCCAGATAGGCATCGCCCAAACGCTCCGACCAGCGAGGGCACCAGTCGGCCAGCGCCATCCCCGGGGCAGTCCCGGCCGAGGCGCCGGTGCCCATCGGGAGGACGGCCGCGCCGACGCCGGCCGACGCCGATGCGGCCCCCTGGCTGGCAGACACCGGGATACGATCCTCGCCCGGCATCCGCGGGCCATTCGATCCTGAACCAGTACTCACGTCCCCCCCTCGCGCTCCCTGGAAACACCAACCCGATCCCCGACAGAGGGGCCCGTGCCCCAGCGGTCACGGCCGCAGCTCAGCGGTTTGTCTGGCGGAGCTTCTCCGAACCGATCTCCTTCTCGTCCCCCGTGACTCCCGACGTCTCCGGGGTCACCATCCCCATCTCCACTTCGAACTGCCGCAGGGCATCGTCGGCCATGCTCTTCTCGACCGCCTGCTCGGCCTTGATCTGGTCGAGCCCCTCGCCCGAGAGATCGGCAGCGACGCGGACCTTCGCCCGGTTGAGGTCGATCTTGTCGTGGATCACATCCTCGATCTGGCCGAAGTCGGTGGTGACGTCGAAGTTGAACTGCGTTGCCAGCTTGGCGAGCTCCGCCTCGGCGCGGCTCATCTTCAGCTCGGCGTCGTACTTCTGGATCTTCCGCTTCAGCTCCTCGAGCTTCTTGACGGCGTGTTCGATCTTGGTCACGTTGTTGCCGTAGGCCGTCTCGTGGAGCTTGAGTTGGGACTCGTTCTCCTCGAGTTCCTTCTTCGCCTTCTGGAGCTCGACGGCAAACTTCGCCGCCGTCTCCCGCTCGCCGGCCTTGAGATAGGCCTTCACCTGGGCCTCGAGCTTGGCAACGTGGGCTTTGTTGGTCTCGACCTGACGGTTCACCCGCTCCACGAGGGCCCGGTATTTCTCCAGGCCTTCACGGCCGTCCTTCATCTGATCGACCGCCTTGTCGTACTCGTACTGGAGCTGAGCGATCGGATCGGCCGTCCAGAAGAAGTTGGCGATCTTGTTCATCTGGGCCGCAAGGGACATCCAGAGCTTTCCGAGGATCATCGACGTCATCTCCGTGGAACAGGCAGGAATGGGCTGCAGACGGACCTTCGTCTTACCCCCCATGCCGATGGGCGTCAAACCGCCGGCGTCGGCCGCGCAATCGCCACCGCCTCCAGGGCCCGAAGGCTCTCCGGAATCCGCTTATTCTCTTGCTGCAGCCGCGTCACTCACCAACGGCTAACGAGTCACCTTGATGCCGGGATGGGCCGCGCGGAACTTCGCCACGGCAGCCTCCGTGAGACCGGTGAAACTGACGTCAACCGCCTTCAGTGCCGGCAGCTTGCCGAGCGTCTCGAGGGCGGTATCGGTGATCTTCGTGCCGGACAGGTCGAGGGTGGCGAGCTTCGTCAGGCCGGCGAGCCTTTCGACCCCGGCGTCAGTCACCCGGGTGTTCTTCAACGAGAGCTTCGTGAGCGAAGCGAGCTTGCCGACCGTCTCCATCCCGGCGTCGCCGACCCGCGTGTCCCAGAGATCGAGATCGGCGAGCTTCCCGAGCTTGCCGAGGTGGGCCACGCCGGCATCGCCGATGCGGGTCTCGGCGAGATCGAGGAGAACGAGATTCCCCAGATCGGAAAGGGCCACGAGGGAATCGTCGTTGATGAGCGTGCCGCGGAGTTCGAGCCGCTTCATCTTCGAGAGCTTGGCAACATGGGCGAGCCCCTTGGCACCGATGAACGTCCGCATCACGTTCATCTCGTCGATGTCGGTCCTGCCGGCGAAGGGCTCGAGGCCCGAATCCCCCACTTGGCCGTCCTCGACGGCGAAGCCACGGAGCTTGGGGAGCTCGGCGAGGAGTTTCAATCCACGATCGCTGACGCTCGGGCAGCGGAGCTTCACCCGCTCCAGGCTCGGCATCTTCGCCACGTGCTCGATCCCGGCATCGGTGACGAGCGAACAGCCACGGAGATCGAGGACGCGGAGCTTCTTCAGCGGAGCCAGATTCGCCAGGCCCGCGTCGGTGAAATTGTTGTAGAGGAGCACGAGTTGCTCGAGGCCTTCCATCTTCGCCACCGTTGCCAGGGCCGCGTCCGACATGTTGCTCGAGCGGCGGAGGTTCAAGACCTTGAGATTCCCGAGCCCCACGAGCGGGGCGAGGCCGGCATCGTTGACGTCGGTGTTCTCGAGCACGAGCGTCTTGAGGCCCGAGAGCTTCGCCACGTTCGGCATGCCGGCATTGGTGACCTCGGCGCCCCACAGCTCGAGCGACTCGAGGCCCGGAAGCGACTGGAGGAGGAGGATGTCGGCATCGGTAGCCGGACGATCGGAGAGATCGACCTTCGTCACCTTCCCCTCGGTGCCGTAATCGACCGAACCGCCGCGTGCCTTGACCATCTCGACCGCCTTGACCTCGGCCGGGAGCGGCTCCAGAGCCCGGGCGGGAGAAAATCCGCAGAGCACGAGCCCCAAAGCGACCGCCGCCACCATCCGAAGCCTGCGCATCACACCCCTCCTGCTGCCTTTTTCGACGGAGTTCACGATCACGGAATCGTACCC
>CANGGC010000065.1 GCA_947453125.1 Planctomycetaceae bacterium
GACTGGACGGCGGCCGTCGAAGTCAACGAAACCCCGGTGTTGTCCTTGGCGATGCCGCTCTCGCTCCCTCCGCCCGTGCCGTTGAGCGTGATCGCCCCCTCGTTCCCCGCCCCGGTGGCAGTGGCCGTGGTGACGCGTCCCTGGAGGAGAATCCCATTGGCGCCCGTGCTGCCGGTCCCGCCGATGCCGGTGAGCGACGCCGTACCGCCGCCCGACGAACCGACCGTCGAACCCTTGTCGATGACAATCCCCTGATTCGACGGGCCGGTTGAGGCCCCGCCATGACCGGTGATCGAGAGCGTGCCCTGCTTGGTGCCGTTGCTGCCGGCCATGACGGAGGAATTACCGATCACGGCCACGCCACGCTGACTGCCCCCAGCGAAGTCACCGCCGCGGCCGGAGAGAATGATCGAGCCGCCGGAGGAGGTGATCGACGAGCCATTGATGATCACGCCGCTGAACGTCCCCGGCACCTGACCGGCGTCGGCTTTGAGCGTGATGTCACCGGTCTGCGAGGAAAGCGTCGTCGCCTCGACGTTGATATTGGACGACGTGGCGGTGAACGACCACGCCGCGTCGAAGGCCGTCGCGCCGGACACCTTCACCAGCGGCACCCACGCCCCGGTCGATCGCGTCAACGAGACATCGAAATGGTTGACGTAGGTGCCAGTGCTGGCGATGAAGTTGACGGCGGTGTTGTTGACCGAGTTGGTGATCGAGACCCGATCGATGTCGAGGGCGGAGGTGACAGTGAGGGTGACGAGGCCGTTGCCGGAGAGGCCGGTGGTGTCGGTCCCCTTGAAGGTGTCGGAGGAGGGGGCCGTGAAGACGTAATTCCCGCTCCCAGAGCTCGCGACGCGCATCTCCCCCTCGGCGTCGAGGGTGATTGACAGCTTCTTCATCGGCCCGTCGTAGCTGAAGGCCGCGAGGATCCGGCGCTCTTCGAGAGCCTCGAGGGCGAGCCGGAGATTGCGGTTGGGGGCGCGGCGCTGGCGGTCGGATCGCGACGGGCGACGGGCGGACGGAGTCATGGCGGGATTCCCTGGAGCCTGCGGGGACAGAGGATCGGTTATCGCAAAAAACCCCCGCCGGCGAAGCCCCAATTGGCGGCCATCCCGGCCCCGTAAATCTCTGGGAAAAGACCCCTTTCCACCCCCGCTGGACGCGGACAGGAGCGGGGGCGAGCGCCCTGGCATACTCCTCCGCCCCCAGTGGTACGATGCTCTCCATGCATGACACCCCGCCAGCCGCTCCCCGCCGTCTCACTCTCGACGACCGGATGGAGCTTGGCCGGCAGCAGGCGCGGGATCTGCCGCTGGCGCACCTTGGCGACCCGCCGGCCCGGGATCGCCGGCCAGACATCGTGGAAATGCTCCGAAGTGAGGGGAGTGACCGGATTCCCGAGCTTCTCCCGCTGCGCCACGCCCGCATGGCCACCTGTCCGCTCGCCACCCTGCGCGGCTCCGCCGGCTCGATGGCGGCCACGCTCGGGGGCCGGGCGAGCACGAACCTCATCGTGCAGCTCTGTGGCGACGCCCACCTGTCGAACTTCGGCATCTACGCCTCGCCGGAACGGGATCTCGTCTTCGACGTCAACGATTTCGACGAGACGCACCCCGGTCCGTTCGAGTGGGACGTGCTGCGGCTGGCGACGTCGTTCGTGACCTGCCTCCACGCCCGGGAAGAGCCTGGCAAAGCCGCCGCTCTGGCCCGCCGGGTGGCCACGACCTACCGGAATTCGATCCGGAATCTCTCCGAGAAGCCGACGGTGGGGGCACTCTACGAGCGGATGACGGCCGCCGACATCGAGAACATGGCGGATGAATCCGATTCCACCGCCCCGGCCAAGGATGCGGCGGCCGTGTTCGAGAAGGCCAGACGCCGCACGCAGGAGCGAGCGATCGCCAGGCTCACCGAGCAGGTCGACGGCCAGCGCCGCTTCAAGTCGAAGCCCCCCGTGCTCGTCCGCTGCGACGACGAGGCCCGACGGGCGAGCCTCGCCGCCGGCTATGCGGCCTACATCGAAACGTTGCCGCCCGAGCACCAGGTCATCGCCCGCCGCTATGCGTGGATCGACTTCGCGACGCGCGTCGGCGGGGTGGGGAGCATCGGCACCCGCTGCTTCGTGATCCTCCTCGAAGGCCGCGACGCCGACGACCAGATCATCCTCCAGACGAAGGAGGCGACGCCGTCAGTGCTCGCCCCCCACGTGAAGACGACGGGCGACTTCCCCAGGATCGCCCACGAGGGGCAGCGGATCGTCCGCGGCCAAAAGCTCATGCAGGCGGTCTCCGACCTCTTCCTCGGCTGGGTCGATGGCGTCTCCGACCCAAACCGGCACTTCTACGGGCGGCAGTTGCACGACATGAAGGGGGCCTTCGACGTCGAGTCGGCCAAGTTTGCCACGCTCGAACTCTACGCCGATCTCTGTGCCCGCACGCTGGCCCAGGCCCATGCCCGCAGCGGTGACACGGTGGCCATCGCCGCCTATCTCGGCGAGGGAAAGGCGTTTGCCGACGCGGTGGAGGTGTTCTCGGTCGCCGAGTCCCACTTCGTGGCCAGCGACCACAAGCGACTCACCGAGGCGATCGCGGCAGGCGACTTGCCTGCCGCTGACATCGAGGATGCCTGAGGGCTGAATCGCCGGCCACGACGCCGCCGGAGACGGTCGTCCAGCGCGACACTGCCCGCCACCTCACCCGCGCACGAATCCCCACGGAAAGGAAAAAGCGGAGAGCGGCAAAACGGTTGTCAGACCCCGGCGGCCGGGGGCACGACCGGCGGTTTGTTCGCCTGACGGAGGAGGCGATCGTGGCTGGTCTGCATGCACTGGGGGTGCGTGCCGCTGCGGGAGTAGGTCGCCATGCCGCAGACCGGGCACCTGGGCCGCGGCGCTGCACCGGCAGCCACGGGAGGGATGGGCTTCTTGTGAGACATGGGAGCCCTCTCAAAGTGGTGCGGAATGGATGGTTGCAGGGTGAAACGACGATGGGAGCGTCGGGGGGAACGGTCCGTAGACCGTCCCCCACCGACGCTCACCGTTGATCAGAGCCTGGATTAACGACGGCCGCCGCCGCCGAACCCACCCGGACGCTCTTCGCGCGGCCGCGCTTCGTTGACGACGAGACGACGCCCGTCGACATCGCGGTCGTGGAGCGCCTGGATCGCGGCCTGAGCGGCCTGATCATCAGCCATTTCCACGAAGCCGAAGCCCTTGCTCCCGCCGGTCTCACGATCCATCACCACCTGGGCCGAGCGGACGGTGCCGAATTCGGTGAACAAACCTTCCAGGGATGAGTTGGTGACCTTGTAATTCAGATTGCCAACGTACAGTTTCTTTGCCATGTCGCGTTTCGTTCTCGAGGATCGTCCCAGCAGCCCGAAGAAGGTTTCGGGCTGCGATAAGCCAATGGCCAACGTGGTGGCCCACCAAGCCGGGATGACGAGAACTCAAGGCACCGGGCCGACCGATTGAGTCGCGGGCCAGAGAGCTTTTGAAGGCGATTCAGGCAAGCAAATCGGTGCGACGCGGCCCCCAAAAGGGGAACTGCATTCCAGATCCTGCTGATCATACACGGAAACCGCCCCGGCCGCCTTCTTTCGGCAAAACTTTTGTCAATCCGTCGCCGGCTTGACGATCCGCTGACGACCTGAGGAAGCTGCCGTGGCGTGGAAGAGCTGTTGCCCCCCACGCACGCCTCAACCGCCCCCCGCCGGCGGACCGCCCCACGGGATCTGCTACGCTCCGGCCCTCGGGGCCTCCGCCACATTCCGCTCGCATTCATTTCCCCGCCCCGCGAGGAGCCACCGTGCAGATCGCCATCATCGTCGGCAGTCACCGCAAAGAGAGCCAGTCCAGCCGGGTTGGGGCGTACATCGCCAGCGACCTGGCCCGCGTCGATCCTTCCGTGACCGTCGACACGATCGATCTGGCAGGCAATCCGCTCCCCCTCTGGGACGAGAGCGTCTGGCAAGGGGACAGCGAGCTTTCCGCGCTCTGGAAGCCCTACCGGGACCGGATGCGCCAGGCCGACGGATTTGTGATCATCGCGCCGGAATGGGCGGGAATGGTGCCCCCGGGCCTCAAGAACCTGCTCTTGTTCGCGGGCCCGAAGGAAGTCGGCCACAAGCCGGCAATGATCGTGGCCGTGTCGGCGTCGCGGGGGGGGAGCTATCCGGTCAACGAGCTCCGCACCAGCGGCTACAAGAACAGCCGCTTGGTCTACATCCCGGAGCACGTCCTCATTCACGACGTCAACGACATGCTCTTGGGCACGACGCCGGCGAGTGATCGCGACGCTTGGCTCCACCGGCGGATCGAGTTTGCCGATCGGATCCTGCTTGAATATGCCAAAGCCCTCGCCCCGATTCGTACAAGCGGCCTGACCGAGCACGCCGACTTTCCCTACGGCATGTGAGCCCTCGCCCGAGCCCAGGCACGGCCATTCACCGGGAGCAAGGTCATGAGCAAGTCGCGACGCAAAAAGAGTCGCCGCCGGCGGAAATCGCCGGCCCGGATCGACGCCGAGGCGACGTATGTCTGCGATTCCTGCGGCGAGGAAATCGTGGTGCCGGTCGACATCTCAGCCGGAGCCCACCAGGCCTACGTCGAGGACTGCCCGGTCTGCTGCCACCCGATGACGTTGCAAATCGAGATCGACCCTGACGGCGAAGCCCGGGTCGAGGGGGAGCACGAGTAGGCCGGGCGCGAACAATCGTGGAAAACTGCGGAAGCCCACCTGCCAAGCGTGGCCGTCCGCTCGTCGAGGCTCAACTCCATTCACCGGTACGCCGGTGTCCGAGAATGACGGCATGAGGACCGCGGAGGCCAAAACTGCATCCGACGGGATACCACCGACACCGGAGTGGTTGACGAGGCGAACTGGGGAGGCCGCTCGTTGCAGCAATGCAAGGAAGGATTCGAGAGAAGCCGTTGGCGGGGCGCGTGACGATCTCTACAAGCAGGTGAACGTGGCATCGGTCGCGTCGGGTCGTGGCACGGGCTGACGTTCGTTCCAAGGTTCGTGCGACGGTGCTTCGGTGTTCCCTCCTCAGAGCCTGATGGAGCCCATCATGAAATCGCAACTGGAAGTCACGGACGATGTCGTTGGATCGAGCGTCACCGCGACCGTCGTCGACATGGTGCGTCATGCCGTGTTCGCTGGAGCGGTCGCCCTACCGATGGCGATCCTCGGTGTTGTGGACGGCGTCGAAAATGAATCGGACTTCGCGTCCGCCGGCGAGATGTGGCTCGACGTGCAGAATCGGATGCACGTTGCGGCCAGTCGAGACGTCTGAATCCCGGCCGTGCTGTCTGGGTGGCTGCTCCCATTGGATCACCGCCCAAAGCCACGGTCAGGCGGCCGTGGCCCCCTGTCCACCGCAGCGACCCGACGATCACGGACGACCGCCGACTGCGGCATGACACACTCGCCCCCGGGGAACCTCACCCCGGGGGTTTTTTGTTGGTGAATCCCCAGCCGCTCGTTTTTTTCGATCGCGGCGGAGCGTGCTGGCACGCGCCCCTCGGAAATCGGCAGCGGGCCATTCCCGTTCCTGCTGCCGATTCCCCTTGGCTCCCTGTGGTATTCTCTTGCCACGAAATCGCCCCCCCGCCGGCCCTCGCGCCGACCTCAAAAAACCAACGGCCAACATCCCATGAAAGACCCCACCGTCCGCGGCGTCGTCCACCTCATCGAGGAGACCAAGTCCTTCGGCCAGAAGGGCTTCCGCAAGCGCCTCGTGGTCCTCGAGCAGTCGAAGGGCACATTCACGAACTTCGTTCCCGTCGAGTTCGTCAAGGACGGCTGCGACGCGGTGGACGACCTCTCCGAGGGGGAGGAGATCGAGGTCACCTATCGCTTGAGCGGCCGCCGCTGGCAGAGGGATGCGAGCAGCGAGGTCAAGTTTTTCTTGAGTGCCGAGGGGCTGTCGTTCAAGAAGGTGTCGGGGAGCGGGCGGGCGAGTGAAGGCCCAGACGACTCCATCGACGTCAACGACGACTATTCGCAAGCCGGCAACGACGACGTCCCGTTCTGATGCCGACCGATTCCAGTCTCCTCGCCACCAAGCCGACGGTCATTCTCCACTCCCCCTGGGTACCGATCGCTCCTCGATCAGGTCCTCGGAGACGAGAGGGAGTTCGCCGTGGCGCAGCGAAACCGACTGCCCGCCGTCAGATAGGCTGACGGCGATCATTCGTTGATGACGATCAGGCTGCCTTCAGCCGACGACGCTCAAGAAGGCCGAGGACACCGCCGACGAGGGCGAGGACGGAGCCCATCCCGGCAGGGTCAATCTCGGGCACGGGAGCGGAAACGAGACGGACTTGGAAACCGTTGATCAAGGGCGAGGTGTTCCCCGCCGGCGAGTCCAGGGTGAACGTCTGCGACGTGGAATCGGCCGTGAAGCTGCCGATCACGAACTGCCCGAGGCCGCCGTCGGAATTGGTCGAATTGGAATCGAGCGTCACCCCGTTGGAACCGCTCGCTGCGGTCGTCGTCGCGAACGTCTCCTCAGTAAGGCCGAGGCCGTTTTTCGCATTGCTGGTCCACCACTGAAGCCGATACTGACGCCCCACCGTCAGGTTTCCCAAGGTCGCCGTGATGGTTGCATAACTGATAGCGGTTCCACCACTGGAAAGCATCGTCTTGTAGGAACTGCTGAGGTTGCCAAAAGGCGTTGCGTTCGTTCCGAGGGTCAAGGCGCCGTAGGACTGGAGGTTCGACGGGGATTCCGAGAAGGTCACCGAACCCACGGTGACGGAGTTCGAGTAATCGATTTCACCGGGGAATGCGAACGCGTCGAACGCGACACCGTTGACCGTCGTCGCCGCGACATCGGATGGGCCGATGTTGTAGGCGTAGACGCGGGTGCCGGTCGTGTCGACGTCGCTGTCACCGGAGACGGTCGTCGGCGAGCCCCACGTGATGAGTCCTGCCGACGCGCCGGTGGCCACGCCGAAACACATGAAACCCGCTCCGAGGATCGCCACCGCCCGACGACCCAAAACTGCCAGCGCGCACCTACCCATGTGATGTCCCTCCGGGATTAATCCCCCCCTGAATCCTTCACCCGTGGCCGACCGTGGGTGGCCTACGCAGGGAATACCGCTCCCCCATTCTGGCCATCTTAAAATAGCCTCGCGGAGAGGCAAGAGGGCCGCCTTGGCTCGCTCTTTCAATGCGGGGAGGCCTTCCGAACCGCCCCCCTCAGCGAGTTTTGCTCCTGCCACTCCCAAGGTCGTGCTGTCTTCGCGACCACATTGCCCCACAGCATGCTTCTCGGCGCCAGGCGGGTCGACGAAACCCGGCCGTTCGGTTCGAGTGATTCCTCCATGATCAACCACTCCCCTTGGCCCCGTACATCAACAGGCTAGCCCCCCATCTCCACGCCTAGGAGAGCGTGGCTGTCAGGACTTTCACGACTGGGAAGCGGGACGTGTGCCAACACTCCGGCCGGTATGCCTCCAGTTCGGCAATCACGGCCCCAAGGCTCGCCGTATCCAGGCCGAGCGTCGTGGCGGCGACATCGAATCCCCGGCCGTCTCCTGCGCCGCCCAAACCTGCCGCCCCTGCCCCGTCCAAGAGTTCCCGGGCCCGCTGCGTGTGCTTCGTGACGCCGGCTGGCTTCCCTTCACGGATCTTTACAGCGGCCGCAGCCAGGTGGATGAGCCCCTGAACGAACCTCGCCTCGGGAGTCGTGCGGCCAAGGGCGTGCCAGAACTGCTCCCAGGCCTCGTGCGCTTCCCAGGAGAAGCCCTCGTTGAAGAGATCGAGCGCATGGAGCCAACGGGGGTCAGCGGCGAGGAGCGCGGCTAGAGCGAGGCACCGGGAGGCTGGGTCGTCGGGAAGTTTGTCGAGAGGGAGTGGGGCTGGCTCGGGCGAATTGAAGAGGTGCCCGCGGGGGTCGTTCACGGGATGCGGCAGGCCGTGGCCAGAGACGTACGCGTAGGGCGGGAGCGGGATGTCTGGGGCATAACGCGGCGGTGGAGTCGAAGCGGGCATCGCAACACCTCACTCGGAAGCGATCGTGGCCAATCCCATGCTCGCCAACCACTCGGCCACCCGTGCGGGCCACTGATCGATGGGTTGGCCCCGCTGCATCATGCCGAAGCCGTGGCCCCCCTTGGCGAAGACGTGCAGCTCCGCGGGGAGCTCGAGCTTCTTGTAGGCCAGATAGAGCATCGCTGCTTCGGTCGCATTGGAGCCGTCATCATGGGCGACCACGAAGAACGCTGGCGGCGCATCCGGGGGCACGCTGAAACCCAGCCTGAACTTCGTAGGATCGTCCTTGTCGAGAAATCCCCCGCCGTAGACGAACACCAGGAAGTCGGGGCCGCGGGGATCGTCCAGCGTCGGGTCCTGTGGGTAAGTCCTGTCTCCGCGGTCCCAGGCTGCATGGCCGGCGAGATTGGCCCCGGCTGAAAAGCCGAGGATTCCGACACGTGCTGGATCGATCCCCCAATCACGAGCATGGTGCCGACAGAGCCCCATGGCGCGCTGGGCGTCCTCGACCGGCAGCGTGAACATCTCCGGCTCATCACGGGTGGGCGTCCGGTATTCGAGGAGGACGGCGGTGATCCCC
>CANGGC010000066.1 GCA_947453125.1 Planctomycetaceae bacterium
CACCGATCGCCTCGGCCGCCGCCTCGCCGATGCTCGCGACGTTGATCGAATGGTTGTAGGTGCCAGGCGCCCGGCGGACGAGCTCTTGGAGGAGCGGATGGGCAACGTCCCCCACCTCAAGCAGGCTCAAGTCGGTGAGGACGCCGAAACTCCGCTCGATGAAGGGCAGGAGGCCGGTCATGAGAAAGCCCGCCAGGAGCGTCCAGATTCCGGTCCTACCGGCGTCGTAGAGGAGCTGGGTGCTCATCGACCGGCCGTCGAGGAGTTCGGCGCCGAGCTGTGTCATTAGCGCCACCCCCCCGGCCCACAGTCCGACATAGATGAGCTTGCTGCGGCTCCGCAGCCGCCCCATCCAGAAGATCATCGCCGCCGACGCGGCAGTGAGGGTGATGTAGTCGACGAGGCCACGGCCGAGGCCGACGACGACGACGAGCGCCACCTCGGCAGCAAGGAGGAGGGCAAGATCCTCGTCGTAGGCGATCGCCACCGTCATCGCGAAAACGAGCAACGGCACGATCTCAGCCCGCCAGGCGTCGCCCGAGGCGAACAGGCAGATGATCGTCGTCACCACCGCCAAGCCGAGGAGCGTGGCGACATGGCCGAGGTCGTCGAGAACCTCGCGGTGATGCATGTGGACATAGAAGCCGGCCAGCGTGAACATCGCGACGAACAGCCCGAGCATCGACAGCGCCCGCCCGGCCCGTGGCCGGGCGTCCTGCCGGCGGACATATTCGTCGTGTTCGTAGCGCAGCAGCGCCAGCTCCTCCTCGCGCACCGTCTCGCCGGGCGCGGAGAGGATGTCGCCGGCGGCATAACGCACGAACTGCTGCGGCGTCTTCTCACGGGCCTCCGTCCGCGCCTGCTGGGTCGCTTCGAGATCGATCTCGAGTGAGCCGGCAAGCTTTGGCCCAACCCAGCCGTCGATGCGATCGGCAAACGCCCCCGCCCCGAGCTCCTCGCGGAGGCGGAGTTGGAGTCGGTTCTTCGCCTCGCCGAGGAGCACGTCGGCCACCTGGACGCGGGCGATCGTGGCGAGATTCCCGAGCGGATGGATGTCGATCTCGGTCTGGCTCCCCTCGTCGACACCGTGCTGGATCGTCTCCAGAACGCCGGTCGCGATCAGGTCGGCGAAGGCCTGATCGATCCCCTTGTCGAACTCCAGCTGTTTTTCTTTCGTGTCGAGGTGGGAACGGAACTCGGCAAACTCGCCGAGTTGGGCTGCCAGGGCCGGGTCGACCGCGGCATCCCCCCCCGCACCGGTCGCGGCCGTGCCCTCGCCGGCAACGGCCGACGTGGCCTCCTCCGCCGCAGACGGCTTGACCGCAGCTTCGTCGGGCGTCTTCGCCGCGCCCGATCGGTCGGCGTCGACCACCGCCCGCTCGGGAAGGCCGACGAGCGTCGCCGCCGCCTCGGGGGCGAATTCGAGCCAGGCATCGCGGGAGACGAGGTCGAGCGCGTCGGCCGCGCCGATCTCGGCCGCCCGGTTCTTGAGACCATCGCGGAGGCGGAGGAGCGGCGCCGGATCCTGGGTGTAGACGACGCGCACCTGCGCCGCGGCCCGCTCCTGGGCGGTGCGGGTCCGCTCCTGATCCGGCTTCTCGAAGGGAACGCGGGCTGCGATCCCCCGGGAGGCAACGGAGCCGGTGTGCCAAGGCATCGGCTCTGTCCAGCCGTGGAGGGCGATCAGCAGCACCGTCGCTGCCGCCAGACAGAGCGCCAGGCGGAGGAGGACCTCCGATCGCGACACCCGCTCGAAGAGCGCCCCCAGGAAACCCTGCGGCCCCTCCACGGAATGGCCGCGACGGACAGTACGGCGGTAGGAGGAGGGTGCTACGGGCATGGTGCGACAGCGGCGACGGAGGAAGCGAGGGGGAGTGGTTCGATCAGCGGGGAGGGCGACCGTGGTCGTCGTGGGCCTCGTCGTCATAGGCCTCGACGATCCGCTGCACGAGCGGATGGCGGACGATATCGCTCCCCGCGAGGCGCACCCGGCAGCAGCCGGGGACATGCTGAAGACGCCGCATGGCGTCGACGAGCCCGCTGGTACGGTTCGGGGGGAGATCGACCTGCGTGGTGTCGCCGGAGATCACCATCTTCGAGCCGAGCCCGAGCCGGGTGAGGAACATCTTCATCTGCGAGACGGTCGTGTTCTGGGCCTCGTCGAGAATGATGAAGGCATTGTTGAGCGTTCGCCCGCGCATGTATGCCAGCGGCACCATCTCCACCACGTCCTGCTCCCCGAGCCGTTTGAGAAGCTCGAAGTCGATCAGTTCGCGGAGGGCGTCGAGAACGGGGCGGAGGTAGGGGTTGATCTTTGCCTGGAGATCGCCCGGCAGGTAGCCGAGGCTCTCGCCGGCTTCGACCGCGGGGCGGACGAGGACGATCTTCCGAACCTGCTCGGCCCGCCACAGCGACACCGCCATCGCCACGGCGAGAAAGGTCTTTCCACTCCCTGCCGGACCGTTGCAGAGGACGACATCATGATCGCGGATTGCCCGCACGTAAGCGGCCTGACCCTCCGAGCGCGGCATGACGTGCCGGCCGGCACGGTGGACGTCGATCGGCTCATGGTGAACCGGAGCCTCTTCACCGGTCACCACGGCGATCGCCTGCGCGACATCGGTGCCATCGACGCTCCCGCGGTCACGGGCCACGCGGTCGAGTTGCTCAAAGACAGTCGTGGCCCGCTTGACGGCCAGCTCGTCCCCCTCGATGCGGATCGAGTCTTCGCGCGCAGAGACATTCACACCCAGCGCCGTCCGGATCCTGCGGAGGTGCTGGTCCCGCGGGCCGAAGATGGCCAGGATCCGTTTGGAGTCGACCACCGCGATCGTCGTGCGGGACATCGGAGCCCGCGACGCATGAGGCGTCGACGGTCTCGAGAGGAGGGGATGGACCCGGATCTCTAGGAGTATACCCGCCAACCGACGCCATGCGGTGGCAGAGGATCGCGCCGCCGTCCCCGCCAGCCCGCGATCCGGGCATCACAACGCGAAAACAGGCAGAAAAGCCCGGAAGCCGCCGACTGAGTCAGCCCCGGCCAGAGGAATCGGTGGTCGCCACGAGGCCGTCAGTCGGCGCGGCGAACGCAGTAGAGGCGGGCGGCGGTGCGGATCAGGAGCCGGTCGCCGGCGAGGGCCGGCGTCGCCATGCACATGTCTCCGTCGGCCAGCGCATTGGCATGGAGCGGTTGAAAGCTGTCGCCCCCCTCGAACACGAAGGTGACGCCATCCTCGTTGAGGCAGAACACCTTCCCGTCGGCTGCCCAGGGGGACGCCGTGAAGGCCCGCCCCTCGGGGATCCGCTGCGGAGCGAACAGCTCCCGGCCGTCGCTCCCGGCGTAGGCCGCGAGGAATCCCCGATCGTGGAGGACATACACCCGGCCATCGACGGCGAGGGTCGACGGGTTGTAGGGGGCGGCTGACGGCTGGCTCCAGGCGATCGAAGCGTTTGACGTCTCACCGGGCACGAGGGAGATGTCGCCACTGGCGCCGGGACGGATCGCATAGAGCGGCTTGCTGCGGTCCATCACGTAGCCCGAGGAGACACAGAGCAGGCCGTCGTGTTCGTACGGGGTGGCGATCGTGATCGACGACATCCCCTGGAGCGACCAGAGGAGATTCCCGTCGGTGTCGTACGACCGCACCTTCCCCGTGCCGGCGGTGACGATCTCGGTGCGCTGCGGCGTCACCCACACCAGCGGCGTGGCCCAGTTGCTCTTCTCGTCGCGATCGGTCTTCCAGATCTCGGCACCGGTGGCGGCATCGACGGCGACAATCTCGGAGGCTTCTTGGGTGTCGTGGACGAGATAGATCCGACCGTCATGGAGCGCCGGCGAGGCGGAGGTGCCCCAGCCGTTGCGCATCGCGCGGGGTGCGATCTCGCGGCGCCACTGCTCGTGGCCGTCGTGATCGAGGCAGAACAGGCCGACATTGCCGAACAGACACCACAGCCGGTCGCCATCGACGACCGGCGTCTCCGCGGCATAGCTCCCCTTCACATGGATCGGCTGCGACGGCTTGCCTTCGTGGAGTGTCTTCTCCCAGCGGATGCTCCCCGACTCGAGATCGAGACAGAGGACCTTCCAACGGTGGATCGCCTCGGAGGGCTCCGTCCGATCGCCGCCGAAGTACAGCCCCTTCTTCGCCTCCTCGACCTCACCGGTCGATTCGCAGGTGGTGAGGAAGATCTTGTCGCCCCAGACCACCGGCGACGACCACCCACGCCCGGCGATGTCGGTCTTCCAGGCGATGTTCTCCGTCGCCGACCAGCGGTCGGGAAGACCGCTCCCGAGCGCCACGCCCCGCGCGGCCGGGCCACGGAACGCCGGCCAATTCGCCTCCTGGGCGCGGCCGGTCGCGGCGACGCACATCAGAACGAGGATCGCGACGGAGCGTGTGCCATGCATGAGAGGATCTCCAGGGAGAAGGCGACACCGGCAGCGGCCAGCGCGGCAGCGTCAGGAAGGCGCCGCCAGCACCCACAACAGCCAGGCGGTAGGAGCGGCGAAGAGGAGCGAATCGACAAGATCAAGACCGCCGCCGAGGGCACCGAGCGTGGCGCCGGAATCCTTGACCCCCGCCTCGCGCTTGAGAAGCGACTCGGCAAGATCGCCGAGCATCCCGGCGCTCCCCACGAGGAGTCCGTGCACGATCCAGCCACCGCACGGCCCGGCCGGGCCACCATCGGCCGGCGTGAGCAGCGCGCGGAGGGGGATGAGGACGATCCACGACGCGAACAGCGCCCCGATCAGCGCCCCGGCCGCCCCTTCCCAGGTCTTCCCCGGGCTCAGGGCGGGGGCCATCCGCCGACGGCCGATCGTCGATCCAACGAGGTAGGCCAGCACGTCGCCAAACTTCACCGCCGCGATCATCGCCACCAGCGGCAACAGCCCGGGACGGTGCCAGCCGCCGTCGTAGGTTGGCGTGCCGGTGAGGCGGAGGCTGACAAGAAAGCCAAGCGGCAGGGCGACAGCCAAGAGCCCCAGAGCCGTGCCGGCCAGTCGCTCGATCGCCCCACCCCCGGCACGGTACAGCGTCATCTCGACGAGAAACGCTCCCATCATCACGGCCACGACCGTCGCTGCCGCCCATCCTGCCGAGGCCAGCGGCGCTCCTCCGGCCGCGGCCGAGCGGAAGGCGGGATTGCCGAGCGCTGCGGCCAGCGGGACGGCGACGCAGCCGGCAACGAGCACCGGCAGCCGGGGGGCGAGCCCCCGATGGGCGAGGATCGCGGTGATCTCGATCGCCGCTCCCCCCGCGAGGAGCAGGGCCACGGGGAGGAGCCACTGCGCCGCTCCGGCGCCCCACAGGCCGATTGAATCGGCCCACACCAGTGGCAGGAACGCACCGAGCAGACCGAATCCCATGATCACGCGGGCCGTCCGCGCCTGGGCCGCTGGCCTGGGGGGGACGCTCTCCGGAATCGGCGTGGCGAGGCCT
The DNA here is from genome assembly GCA_947453125.1 of Planctomycetaceae bacterium. GTDB lineage: Bacteria > Planctomycetota > Planctomycetia > Pirellulales > UBA1268 > QWOP01. The sequence continues at coordinate 5,442 of CANGGC010000066.1, forward strand.
GGAAGCGTCACGGTTTCCCGAGCCCCCCGAAGCGACGCTCGCGGGAGGCGTACGAGGCGAGGGCAGCGTCGAGTTGCCCCTCGTCGAAGTCGGGCCAGGCAGCGTCGGTCACCCACAGTTCCGCGTAGCTGATCTGCCAGAGGAGGAAATTGCTCACTCGCATCTCGCCGGCGGTGCGGATGAGGAGATCGGGATCGGCCATCCCGGCGGTGTCGAGCGCTGCGGCGAAGCGATCCTCGTCGATGCTCTCCGGATCGAGGCGGCCCTCCCGCACCTCGCGGGCGAGGCGCCGCGCGGCCTCGACGATCTCGGCGCGGGCGCCGTAATTGATCGCCAGACAGAGCTTCATCCCGCCGTTGCCGGCGGTGAGTTCGGCGGTCTGATCGAGGGCGGCGAGGGTTTCCGCCGGCAGTCCATCGCGGCGGCCGATCATCGACAATCGCACGCCCTGCTCCATGAGGAGCCCCCGTTCCTCGATGAGATACTGCTCGAGGAGGCACATCAGAAAAGCGAGTTCCGCCTCGGGGCGCCGCCAGTTCTCACTGGAGAGGCAGTAGAGAGTGAGTTGCTCGATGCCGAGGCGCACGCACTGCTCGGTTATCCGCCGCACGCTCGCCACGCCTCGCCGGTGCCCCTCGATACGGGGCAGGCCGCGCGTCATCGCCCAGCGTCCGTTGCCATCCATGATGATGGCGACATGCCGCGGGAGGGAGTCGGGGCGCGGAGCGGCAGGGACGAGCGCAGCGGTCTCGACCGGCGGCGCCACCGGCGTCAGGCGTTCGCCGCCGAGGGGTGCGGGTGTGGTGGCCATGGCTTCGGGGGGCTGCCGACGAGGTTGCGGTCACGGAGGATCGTCTGGGCCCGGTCGGGACCGACAGACACGATCGAAACCCTCCGACCGAGGAGCTCACCGATCCGGTCGAGATAGGCCCGGGCCTGGCGGGGAAGGTCATCGTAGCCCCGCACGCCCGTCAGGTCGTCCCTCCACCCAGGGAGGGTCTCGTAGACCGGAACAGCCTTCTTGAGATCGTCGATGTGGCTGGGGAATTGATTCACACGGCGGCCGTCGATCTCGTAGGCCGAACAGATCTTCACTTCGTCGAGTTCGGAAAGGACATCGAGGAGCATGACGGCGAGAACATCCACCCCGGAAAGCCTGGCTGTGTAGCGGGCGGCGACGGCATCAAACCACCCGCAGCGGCGCGGCCGATTCGTCACCGTGCCGTACTCGTGGCCACGCTCCCGGAGGTGCTCGCCGACGGCGTTGATCTGTTCGGTGGGGAGCGGCCCCCCTCCAACGCGCGTGGAATAGGCCTTCACCACGCCGATCACCCGGTCGATCCAGCGCCCGGGCACGCCCGAACCGCTCGACACGCCGACACCGGAGGAATTGCTGCTGGTGACGAAGGGGAACGTGCCGTGGTCGATGTCGAGCAGCGACCCTTGAGCGCCCTCGAAAAGAAAGCGCTTTCCGGCCTCGATCTCGTCGAGGAGGAAGGCGGTCGTGTCGGCGACATGCGGCCGGAGGCGCTCGCCGTACGCGGCGTATTCGGCGTGGATCCGGTCGGCATCGAGGGGCTCGATCGTCGCGTTACCGACTTTCCAGCCCGCAAAGAGGCCATTCTTGACGTTCACGACATGCGCGAGTTTGTCGCGGAAGTCGGGGCGGTAGAAGTCGCCGAGCCGAATCGCCAGCGACCGGCCGACCTTGTCCCGGTAGCAGGGGCCGATCCCCCGGCCTGTGGTGCCGATCGCCTCGCCTCCCGACAGGCTGCCGTCGAGGAAGCGGTCCTCGCTGATATGCCAGGGAAACACGACATGGGCCCGGTCGGAGAGGAGGAGTTTCCGCCCGATCGTCACGCCCCGCGATTCGAGGCCGTCCATCTCCCGGATCACGCTGGCGGGGTCGAGGACGACGCCGCCGGTGACGACACAGGTGACGTTGTCACGGAGAATCCCGCTGGGGATGAGCGACAATTTCCAGGTCTGGCCGCCGGAAACGACGGTGTGGCCGGCATTGGCCCCCCCCTGGTAGCGGACGACGACGTCGTGATCCTCGGTGAGGAGATCGACGAGCTTCCCCTTCGCCTCGTCACCCCATTGCAGACCGATGACGCAGGTGCCGGGCACGGAAGGGGATCCTCGGAGGGGGAGTGGAGCGAAAGGAGACGGCGATTCCGCCGGAGGCGGCCGCAGCATGGCCCACCCGATGTAGAGTCTAGAACCGGGCCACCCCCGGTCAAGCCGCCGGCGGGCCGCGGGAGAGGGGCTGCAAACGGCCGGCTGGACCGGCTGCAAAAGCCTCCTTTCCGGGTCAGCCTGGATTCGGCAGACACCCTGGCCCCCTTGGCCCCCGCGCTGGCTGGGGCATCCATCCACACGCATCGAGCATCCCATTCCCATGACGAAGCCGAAGTCCACCGGCACGGTCTTTCACGTCGGCAGCGCCGACGCACGGCAGACGCTGGCCGGATTCCTCCGCGCCAAGCTCGACGGGGCGAGTTGGTCACGGGTGCAGAAGCTGGTCCGGTCGCGGCATGTGATGATCCACGGCAACATCTGCACCGACGTGGCGCGGCGCCTTCAAGACGGGGAGGTCGTGAAGGTGCTCCCCGAAGCCGCCGTCGCTCCCCCGCGGGCCGACGACGTCCAGATCGTCCACGTCGATGACGCCGTCGTCGTTGTCGAGAAGCCGGCGGGCCTGACCACCACCCGCCATGCCGAGGAGCGCGACTGGCCTGCCCGCCGCCGGCAGGTCCAGCCGACGCTCGACGAGCTCCTCCCGTCGGTCGTGCAACGCTTCATCGACGGTCGTTCGCGGCGCGCCCCCACCCCCCGCGGCGGCCCTCCCCGCGGTGGACAGGAGCGGACCGGGCCGCGACGCCTTCCGCCGGTGCGGGCCGTTCACCGCATCGATCGCGAGACCAGCGGCCTGCTCGTGTTCGCCCGCACCGTTCCGGCCGAACGAATCCTCGCCGAGCAATTCCGCGCTCACACCACGCAGCGCCGCTACCTGGCGATCTGCGTCGGAAGGGTTGAGGCGGGCACGATCATCTCCAA
>CANGGC010000067.1 GCA_947453125.1 Planctomycetaceae bacterium
CTCGCGATCACCCGGCGCGTCCCCTTGATCGGATGCATCCGGGCTACCGCGCGCGACACCGACAGCAACCGCTCCGGCGACATGCTCGTGATCCGCGCTGGTCCGGCGTCGAAGCTCGCCGCGAACGGTGCCGGATTCACCTCCCGGGCCCGGAGGTGGAGGAGCGTCGGGTCGATCTCGCCGGCCACGGCGAGACGCTGCGCAAGGTTGACCTGAAAAATGTCGCCGGCCCGGACAAACTCGATTCCCCGCTCCACCATCTCCCGGTAGCCCACGGCTGCGTGGGTCGACGCGACCCCGGCATGCCCTGCGAGGGGGTGACCATCCCTGGCGGGGAGCTGGCCCAGGGATGGAGAAGTGATTGGAGCCTTGCGGGAGTCGTGGAGGCGTGCCAGAACCGCATCGATGCGATCGGCGGCTCGGGCGCCGCGGGCCACCGGCCCCTTCGCCGGGATCCCCTGCGAGATCACCCAACCCCGGCGGGCATCGTGATCGAAGGCGAAGACGACGTCGTAAAGATGGAGCGAAAGGAGCGGCACCGGGATGTCGGCTTCCGGCGGCGGCGCGACGCCGACGAGGGCGAGCCCCGCTTCGTAACTGACAAGCCCCGCGAGGCCCCCCTGGAAGGGCGGCAGTCCGGGGATCGTCGGCGTGGCAAGGTCGGCCAGCAGGCCGCGGAGGCCGTCGAAGGCTTCTCCCACCGCGGCCGCTGCTGCCTCGGCGCTCCACGGCTCCGGGGCCGTGACGACGAGCGAGTGGACCGGGTCGCAGGCCACGAACGAAAAACGCCCCAGCCGCGGTGCCGACCGGATCGATCCATCGGTGGCTTCGCCGTCGAGGATAGCGCTGTCGAGGAAGATTCGATGGGGCGCGACGGCGAGCGCCGCGAAGATCTCGGCGGCGGTCACCTCGGCCGGCAGTTCGGCGACGATCGCCCCGGAGGGGGTCAACCGGTAGCCGACGAGAGGCATTGGCAGGGAAAGGCTCATGCCGTCTCCTCTCCCGGCAGCGGATCGCGCCTCGGGAGATCGCCCGCTACCGCCGGATCGGTGGCGCCGACAACGCGGGCTGCCGCCCGCGACGGGCCGTGGGCGATCTCGGGGCGTGTCAGATGCCCCCAGTCGAGGGCCTGATCCTGACGGTAGTCCTTGTCGAGCGATAGCGCCGTGACTGCCTTGGCCATCTCGTATCCGAGGTAGAAGGCGTGAGAGGGATCGACGTCGTCGCGGCCGGCCGCCGCAAGCGCCGCGAACACCTCGAACGGATCGGCCGAAGCGAGATGGAGATCGCGTCCGACGAGGTGGATCTCACCGCGCTCGGCGAAGAGGCGGAAGTTGGGATCGCGGATCGCGGCGGAGAGGCGCTCGAGGGCGGCATCGCCATGCGCCTCCGGCCTCCCCGCGCGGAGGGTCACGAGCCGCGGCTCGACATGCTTGGGGAGGGATCGCTTCGTGACGGCATGATGGACGAGCCGTCGCCCCAGGTCGCATTCCTTCACGCTGCTCCTGGCCCAGTGGATCACCTCTGTGGTGAGGATCGACCCGATTCCCACCTCCGCGCAGAAGCCGAGGAGGCAGACATTCATGCCGGCGGAGTCGACGTCGGTGAGCTCGGTGAGATTGCCGATCCCCATCATCATCGCCGCTTGGGGGTAGCGCTTGCGGATGTCGAGATAGCGGCCGAGGCTCGCGGCGAAGCCGAAGCCGATCGGCTCGAGGACCGGATCGAGGCGGTGGGGAACGCGGTCGTGGTCGAGTCGGGCGATCGTGGCCTCGAAGCCTTCGAGCGTCGACGGCACATCGGGAATCGCCACCACCTCGCAGCCCCAGTCGGCGGCGCGCTCGGCGTTCGAGGAATTGATCGAGAGGACGAGCGTCGCCCCGGCCTGCACGGCGGCGGAGACCTCTCGGGCATCAAAGCTGTCGATCGAGACGGTGTGGCCGTCGTCAACGAGACGCTTCACAACGTCGGCCACGCCACTCCAGCCCCCCTCGGGATCGCAGCCCAGGTCGATCCGGTCGGCGCCGTCGGCGCGCATTCGCCGGGCTTCGGCGAGGATCGCGGCCGCGGTCATTCGGGGGGCGTGGTTGATCTCGGCGATGATCTCGATCGCGTGGCTGCCGTAGTCGGCCAGATCGGCGCGCTTCTGGCCGAAGTATTCGTCGAGCCGGCGGAGATCCTCCGGGCCCCGTTCGACCGGGACGGGGCTGACGGCCCGGACCACGTCGAGCGGGCCGCTCACGGCCCCGGGGAGGATCACCCGGTCGGTCCCCTCCGGCACCTGGAGGCGCTTGGCGATCCAGGGGGTGGTCATGAGGGCGGCGACGGTGATGTTCATCACCTGCACGGTCGGCATGAATCCGACGCGGGGCGCGAGCCTCTCGAGCACCTCGCGCAGCGACGGCTCCGCGAGCCGGCCGGTGATGAAGTGGAGGCGGGGGCGCTCGGGCGATGCGCGGCGTTCGGCGGGGGCGGTCACGGGAGGGAACGCGTCGGGAAGTGGCGGAGAGGAGCCGTCATTCTATCCCGGCTGCGAGCTGTCGGGGGGCCGCGGCTCTCGGCCATGATCCCAGCGGAGGAGAGCGTGGCAATTCCCCTTACGGCCGCCGGGACGTTAGATTTTCCTTTATCCACTTCCGATCCCCGAGGGCCCTTTCCGATGATCCGCATCGTGCTTGCCAGCTTCTTTCTCTCGCTCCTTGGCATGGCCGTGGCCGCCGCCGCCGAGAACGACACCCGGCTCTACGAGATGCGCGTCTATTGGGCGGCGCCCGGGAAGCTCGATGCCCTCCATGCCCGGTTCCGCGACCACACGACGAAGCTCTTCGAGAAGCATGGCATGACAAACGTCGGGTATTTCGTCCCGGTCGGCGACAACCCCGAGCGGAAGCTCGTCTACTTTCTCGCCTATCCCGACCGGAAGGCCCGTGATGCCTCCTGGGCCGCCTTCGTCAACGATCCGGAGTGGAAGGCGGCCCACGCCGCCTCCGAGAAGGATGGCAAGCTCGTCGAGAAGGCGACCGAGACATTTCTAAACGCCACCGACTACTCCCCCGCGCTCGACACGAAGCCGGGCAAGGCCAGCCGGGTGTTCGAACTCCGCACCTACACCGCCACCGCGAACAACCTTCCCCACCTCGACGCCCGCTTCCGCGATCACACCGTCAAGCTCTTCGGCAAGCACGGCATGACGAACCTCATCTACTGGCATCGGGCCGAGGGGCAGCCGCACGCCGATCGGATGCTCGCCTATCTTCTTGGCCACGACTCCGTCGATGCGGCGAAGGCATCGTTCGACAGCTTCCGCCAGGATCCCGACTGGGTGACGGCCCGCAAGGCTTCCGAGGAGAAGGCAGGGGGCTCGCTCACCGAAGCAAAGGACGGCGTCCTCTCGGAGTTCCTCGTGCCCACCGACTACTCGACCTGGAAGTGAGAGCGGTCCGCGGGCCGCTCTGGCTCAACGCACCTCGGCTGGTTGCGGTTCGCCTTCGCCCCGCCACAGCCGCCAGCGGATCTCTGTCCCCTCCGGGGCGTAGACCACCAGCGGCAGGCGGCTGTTGTAGCGGACGAGCATCCGAGGCCCGGGGGCGAAGGCCTTCACGGTCGCCGCGCCTGGCGAGGCGGCGATCCGGGTCGAGAGCGGAGCCCTGAGGGCATCGACCTCGAAATAGGAAAAGCCCCAGCCGGGGATGTCGCGCTCCTTGAACTCGCCCCCGAAGCGGTAGGTGTTCACCCCGTCGGTGTCGATCGTCCGGCCGGCGACGATCTCGACTTTGAAGTCGTCCTCCACGCCACGCTCCTTGTGGGGGAGGAGGATCACATGTCGTGTCTTCCCGGCCGCTGCAGCCGGGTAGGCCGCCTCGAGATTCTTGACCGCCTCGGGATCGATCCTCCCGGCGTCGGCAGCTAGCTCGTCGGCAGCAGGCTCGTCGGCCCGAGAATGGAGGGCGGCGCCCGACAGGCAGACGAGCGACAGGAAGAGGCAGGCACGACGACGGACGATCGAAGCCGGGGCGAATCGGGGCATGGGGGGTTCCGAGAAGTTGTTTCGCGAGGGGAGATGAACGGGCTTGGATCGACGCATTGATGCCAGCCCAGGGGGGAAGTTGTCAATCGTCGGGGCCGCGAGCGAGGGGGGCTGCGACCCCGACGGGCTGTCGGGCTACACTCTCCTGCCATGATCCTCGAAGGCCTGATCACGACCCGCTCCCCCGACGGCCAGCCGCATCTGGCGGCGATGGGGCCAGAGGTCGATCCCGTCGAGCTCAAGGCGGGGCGGATCGAGACGCTCGTCCTCAAGCCGTTCGCGACGAGCCAGACGGCCCGAAACCTCGCCGCCACTCCGGCCGGAGTGTTTCAGCTGACCGACGATGTCCTCCTCCTGGCCCGCACCGTCGCCGGCCGTGGGCCCCGTCCCGAGATGCTTCCCGCCGGGGGAATCGAGGGTTGGCGGCTGGCCGATGCCCCGATGGCGCTCGAGTTTCGGATCGTGTCGGCCGATCGCAGCGGGGAACGGCAGCGACTCGTGGCCCGGGTCGAGCGGATCCATCAGGGGCGCCCGTTCGTGGGGCATGTCCGCGCCCGACACGCCGTCGTCGAGGCGGCGATCCTGGTCACCCGTCTCCGCATGATCCCTGCGCCGGAGATCGCGGCGCGATTCGCCGAGCTCCGCACGCTTGTCGACAAGACCGGTGGCCCGGAGGAACACGAAGCATTTTCGATCCTTGCCGAGCGTGTTGCCGCGGGAATCGCCGCATCGACGCCGACCGCGCACCCGTGCGCCGTCGAAGTCCGCACCCCGGCCCGTTTCCATCTGGGAATGTTCTCGTTTGGTGATCCGCTCTCCCGCAGCTTCGGCGGCACGGGGCTGATGCTCGACGAGCCGGGGATCGTCGTCCGGGTGCGTGCAGCCGGGGAGTTTGCCGGCCGGGGGCCGCACGGGGAACGCGCGGTGGAGTTTGCCCGCCACTGTGCCGCGGCCTGGAAGCTCGGAAGCGATCAGGCTTTCGAAGTCGAGGTCGTCGCCGCGCCGCGGTCGCATGTCGGCTTGGGGAGCGGCACCCAGTTGGCCCTCGCCGTCGCAGCGGCGATCGAGGGGCTGGCGGTGCGGCCGGCCGAAGGGGACAGGAGCTTCGCCCCGCGCGAGGCTCTGATGCTCGCCCGGTCCGCTGGCCGCGGCCGGCGGTCGAGCGTCGGCGCTTACGGCTTCGCTGAGGGTGGGCTCCTGGTCGAGGCGGGGAGGCTCGGCGCCGACAAGCTCGCAGCTCCGCTCGAAGCGTCGCCGTTGGTGGCGAGGGCCGAACTGCCGCCGGCGTGGCGTGGCGTCCTCGTCGTCGAGCGCGGGATGGAAGGGCTCCATGGCGATGCCGAACGACAGGCCTTCCTTGCCCTACCTCCGGTCGATCGTGGCGTCACCGCCGAGCTTGCCCGGATTGCCCTGCTGGAGCTCGTGCCGGCGGCGATCGAAGGGCGTTTCGAGGCCTTCGCCGAGGCCTTCGGGGCCTACGGTCAGTTGGCAGGAGTTCCCTTTGCCAGTGCCTCGAGCACGCTCCCGTTCCACCGTTCGATCGAAGCGCTGATCGATCGGCTCGCGTCGCTCGGGGTCCGCGGCGCGGCGCAGAGTTCGTGGGGGCCGGCAGTGTTGGCTTGTGCGGCTTCAGAGACGGAGGCCGAGGGGGTGGCCGCGGCGCTTGCAGCCGACGGGCTCAGGTCCACGCACGACGTGTCCGTTGTCCGCTTCAATGCGTCGGGAGCGCGGCTGCGGCCGATCACTCCTCCGGCTCGGTGAATGGGCCAGCGAGGATCGCCGCGGGCTGCTCGTGGGGGCCGTCGGCGTCGATCACGAACCTCGCCTGGCCGACGAGGTCGTCGGGGATCCGCCACACCGTCCGGTCGACCCCCTTCGCCACCCGGTTGAGCATGAGATAGGGGGGGATCTCGCCGGCCGTTTCCCGGATCGGCACGGTGGCAGGATCGGTGCCCGCGAGCACGTCGCCCGCCAGCCGGCCCGCCACGAGGCCGACCTCGAGGAAGTTAAAGCCGACGTCGAAGAGCGTGCCCCGGTCGGGCTTCCCCGGATTGACGGTGAACACCGGGATCCCCGCCTTCGCTGCCGTGCCAATCACCGAGTCGATCGCCGAGATGACGGTCGTGTCCCCGGGGCAGAAGATCGCCTCGGCTCCGCGTGCGATCGTCGACTGCACCGCCTCGATTACACCGGAGGAGTTTTCCACCGGCACCTCGAGGAGTTCGATGCCGCGCTTGCGGCAGCTCGCCCGCGCCAAATCCATGAAGCGGCGCGAGTTGCTCTCGGCGTTGTTGTGGGCGACGCCGACTTTTTTTAACCCCGGATGGAGGCGCTGTGCGACGCCGAACGTGTAGTCGACCGGGGCGAGGCTGCCGTAGCCGACGAGCCAGGCCGGATGGATGAGCGGGTCGGCCCGGTCGAACCCGACGCCGGCGGAGAAGGGATCGGCCACGGCAGCGAACACGTGCCGGAGCCGGCCGCGGGCATTGGCGCTGGCGATCTGCTGGAGCGAGGGGGTGCTTGACGTGAGCACGAGATCGAACGGGCCACCGACGATCTCGCGGGCGATGTCATTCCCCTGCGCCATGTCACCCTGGGCGTTGAACCGGCGGACCGTCACGGTCTTCCCATCCTCGAAGCCACGCTCGGCGAGGCCGGCGAGCATCCCGGTGACTGCGTCATCGAGGACCGTCGAGCTCGTCTGCTGGAGCACCGCCACGGCGGGGAGCGTGCGGGCGGAGCGGGTCCGATCGGTGGCCAGCAGCAGGGCCGATGCGCCGCCGAGGAGGAGGAGCGTGGGGAGGCAGCGGCGGAGGATGGCGGCGAGCATGGGCGTGGGATTTCAAGCGGGCCGAAGCCCCGGGCCGATCAGGCGTAGAGATCGCGGAGGGTGCGGGCGGCGGGGTCGTCGAGCTGGTCGGCGCGGCGGAGACGGTCGAAGCGGCCGGTGAGGTCTTCGGGCGACAGCCGGCGCTTCGCCCCCCCTTCCACATCGAGCGCGATCTTCCCGCGGTGAACGAGCAACAGCCGATCCCCGAGACCGGCGGCCTGCTTGAGGGAGTGGGTCACCATGAGGGCCGTGAGCTTTTGGTCGCGGACGAGCTTCGCAGTGGCCTGCACGACCCGGTCGGCGGAGGCCGGATCGAGGGCGGCGGTGTGCTCGTCGAGGAGGAGGAGTTCGGGGCGGTGCCAGGTGGCCATGACGAGCGACACGATTTGCCGCTGCCCTCCCGACATCGAGCCGATCGGCTGGTCGAGCCGCTTTTCGAGTCCGGGCTGGATCGCCGCGAGCCGTTCGGCGGCCTCGGCACGGAGCTTTTGTGGCGTGGCCCAGCCGAGCCCCACCGGCCGCCCACGGCAGGCGGCGACGGCGATGTTCTCGAGGACCGACAGGCTCGAGGCCGTTCCGGCGCGCGGATCCTGAAACACCCGCCCCACATACCGGGCCCGACGGTTCTCGCGCCACCCCGTGAGGTCGTGGCCGGCGACGTGGATGCTGCCGGCGTCGAGGCGGACGGTGCCGGCGATCGCCCCGAGGAGCGTGCTCTTCCCCGAGCCGTTGGTGCCGATGACGACGACGAACGTCCCTGCGGGAATCGTGAAGCTGACATCATCGACGGCGCGCACGAGCGGGCCGCCGGGGGCGGAGAAGGCGACGGTGGCGTGGCGGACGTCGAGCATGGGGGATTCAGCGGGCGGCCGAGGCCTGTGGGCGACGGGAGAGGAGCCGGGGGGCAACGAGCGCCGCGAGGACGACCAGCGCCGTGGCGGCCTTGAGCCAATCGGGATGGAGGCCGGCACGGAGCGCCGAGGCGACGAGGAGGCGGAAGGTGATGCTGCCGGCGATGGTGGCAACCAGCGCCCCACCGAGCCGCACAGGCCCGACGAGCGCTGCTCCGAGGAAGACGCTTGCCATCCCCCACACGACCATCCCGATTCCCATCTGCACGTCGGCGAATCCCTGCACCTGAGCGACGAGCGCTCCGGACAGTGCCGTCAGGGCGTTGGCGATCGCCAGGCCGGCGACGGTGAGGAGGCCGGTGTTCCGCCCCAGCGCCCGGGCCATCGTCGCGGTGTCGCCGCCGGCGCGCATCGCCGTGCCGAGGTTCGTGCGGAAGAAGGCCCAGAGAAGGAGGACGGCGATTCCCACCGCGGCGAGCATCACGATCAACCGGGCCGCCTCGGCCGCGGCATCGCCGAATCCGGCCGCCGTGGTCGCCGGCAGGAGGATCGCCTCGGCCCGATCGAGGAGCGTCGCGGTGCCGGCCAGTGGGACATTGCTGCGGCCGAGGACGACGAGGTTCACGCTCGAAAGCGCCGTCGTCACGAGGATCCCGGAGAGGAGCGGCTCGATGCCAAGGATCGCGTGGAGGAGGCCCGTGCAGGCTCCGGCCGCGGCTCCGGCGGCGGCGCCACCGAGGGTGGCC
>CANGGC010000068.1 GCA_947453125.1 Planctomycetaceae bacterium
ACCCCGCTGCCGAAGACACCCCGAAAACAACTCGGGGGGGCTCGGCGGCTACAACGCCCCGGCTCCATGTGGGGTCAGCGGGAGGGCAGACGAAACAAACGACTGCGCCGGGGGGGGGTTCGGCCGAGGACGAATCCCACCCCGAGCGCCACGAAAGCCACCGCGGCGACGCTCATCCACGATCGACGGGTGGCCTCGGCCTCGTACCGCTCGCGCTCCATCGCCGACTGGAGTCGGAGCGTGGCATTGCGCACTTCGTTCGTCGCCAGAGAGGCCCGCCGGTCGGTCGTCTGCGTGCCGTCGTGGCTGGAACGCTCGCGAAAATCCTCCACCCCCGTACGGAACCGGCCATCCGGCGGGGAACTCCCGTCCGACCAGGCCAGGGGGGATTTTTGTCGACGGAATCCAGGAAACGCGGCCTCCTCAGCCGATTCAACCGCGTGGAGGAGGTCGGAAGGGGACTGGTAACGCTCGGCCGGTAACTTGGCGAGGAGCCGGAGGACGATCGTCGTCAGGGACGGGGGCAGGTCGTCGCGGTGGATCTCGAGCGCTCCGGGTATCTCTTGGAGGTGCGCCAGGGCCACCGCCACGCTGGTCGAGCCACCAAACGGGGGCCGTCCGGCAAGAAGATGGTAGAGCGTGGCTCCGAGCGAATAGAGATCACTGCGCGTGTCGACCGCACGCCCCTCGGCCTGCTCCGGGCTCATGTAGAGGGGAGTGCCAAGCGCCGTGCCGTCCTGGGTGAGCTCCGGCCCCTCCGCAACGGCCGACAACACCCGCGCCAGGCCGAAGTCGGCCACCTTCACTTCCCCGGCGGGCGTGACGAGGAGGTTTTCCGGCTTGATGTCGCGGTGGACTACCCCCTGCTCCGCCGCCCGCTCGAGGGCCGAGCCGACCTGTGCCAGCACGGCGAGGGCCTGTCGGGCGTCGAGCGGACCACGCTCCTGCAACCACGTCCGGAGCGTCGGGCCGGCGACGTATTCCTCGGCGAGAAAATGGTGCCCGTCGATGCAGTCGACCTCGTGGATCTGCACGATGTTGCCGTGCACGAGCCCGGCCGCAGCACGGGCTTCCTGCGAGAATCGGAGGACGGCGTTCGGCCGGGCGGCCGTCTCGGGCCGGAGGACCTTCACGGCGACCGCCCGTGACAGCGATGCCTGCTCCGCGAGATAGACGTCGGCCATCGCTCCACTGCCGAGGCGACGGAGCAGGCGGTAGCCCCCCAGACGCGTGCCGGACAGGTCTCTGGGGCCGCGGATGGGAAGGTCGCTGTGCATCACTCCGCCAGTATCGGACCGCCGCGCGGTTTCGGCAATTCAATCATCCCCGATCCAATCGTCGCGTGTCGGCCGCCGCCCGCGGCGCGAGCCACGCCGTCCACCGAGTACCGTTTTCAGTCCAAAAAGGGTGAGCACGGCGCCCCCCGCGGCCACGAGAATCGCCCGGCCGTTGGTGCGGACGTCGAGGAGCTCATCGAAGGTCCGGCCGACCGGCCTCCCCTCGGGGAGTTCGCCCCAGGCTGGAGGAGGTGGCGGAATTGTCGCCGGAACCGGGGCCGTAGACGTGACAGGAGGAATCGGCGCGAGGGAGAAATCGGAACGATCGCCAGACGGAGGGATGGCAGGGCCGGCGCCAGTCGATGACGGTGGCGACGGTGCCGGGGGCGCCGACGTTTCCAGGCGGGCCATGCCGATCGCCGCTGCAATGGCCGGGGGCATCGGCGCGGACGCTGGCTCCGGCGGGAGTGACAACGGCAAGGTGGGGGGCACCGTGGTCGCCGGCATTCCAGCCGGCGCCGTGGCGACGACTGCGGCCCCCCCTGCCCCGACCGCGCCTGGGTCCGCCGGAAGTGCAGCCCGCAGGGAGGCGGCCATCTCGGGGGTCAGCCCCTTCGAGCCGACGCTGGCGAGGAACGTTCGGACGCGGGTGGAGCAGGCCCCGATCGTGCGCCCCTGGGCCTGGCCGAAGAGGATTCCTGCCAGTTCACCGCGGGCGTTGAGAATCGGGCCACCGGAATCACCCCGACGGGCGGTGGCCTGGAGTTCAACGAACTCCAACGGATACCCACTCCCCGGAGCCAAGTATTGGGTGCAGGGCCCGGCCTCCGATCGGAACGGACCCTTGCCATAGCCGGCGATCGAGAGTGGCTCACCGATCGCCGGCGGGGCCGGCGCGATCGGGATCGGCACAGTCCGTGGTCGCCAGATCGCGACCGCCGCGAGATCCCAAGGCTCGTCGTGGCGGATCACCGTTCCCGCCGTCTGGAATCCGTCCGGAAACTGGACGAGGACCGCCGACGACGCCCCACGGATGACATGCCAATTGGTGAGGACAAGGCCCTGCGAGGGGTTGATGTCGACAAGCACCCCCGACCCCATCGAGGTGCCCCCGTTCTCCGGGGCGATGATGCGTACCACGGCCGGGTGGGGAGGCTGTCCACTGCCGAGGTAATCGGCGAAGACATCCGGTGAGAACGAATCTTTGGCGGGCGTCTGTGGTGACCACCCCCAATTCCACGGCGCGAATTGTGCCGATGCCGACGGGGCCGTTGCCGCCAGCCAAGGCGTCACGACCACCCACGCCAGTGCGCGAGCGAGACTCCGCATCGGATTCCTTCCCCGGCGCCCTTTTCGGAACGACCTCGGGCCGCCCCGATGGCGTTGGCTCAGCGTGGAGCGCGCCGCATCGCCTGCCTGCGGATCTCCCTGGCGAGGATCCGCTGGAGCAGTTCCTCGCGCAGCCGGGCCCGCTCCTGCTCGACCTCGGCCGCCGCGCTTGCCGCCTTGCGTCTCAATCCCTGACCAGAATGCGTCACCATCGCCCGGTCTCCTAGGGCGGGGGCGCGCGCCGCCTCCCGGTTGTTGCCTCATCGGCGGGCACGGGGGCACGAAGCCAGCCCGGGACTATGGGCCGGAAACGCCCGCATGGTCGTCATCCTTTCCCTAGCTTTCCCAGCTCTACCGGGGAGACCAGCTACGCGTGATCGTCCGCGGGATCGCTCAGCATTCAGGGGCGGGCGAGACGGCGAATCCGTCGTCGAGCAGACGTTCTCGGAGCGAATCCACCTGGGCCTGATCGGCCGTCTGCACCGTCACCTCGACTGTCACCGAGAACACATCCGCTCCGGAAAAGGTGCGGTCGTGAACGATCTCGAGAACGCTCGCACCGGCGGCGGCAATCGTCGCGGTCAGCCTGGCGATACCACCAGGACGGTCAACGATGCGGGTCCGGAACCGCCACAGGCGCCCATCGACCGCCAGGCCGTGGTCGATGACCCGTCCGAGCGTCGACATGTCGATGTTGCCGCCACAGAGGAGGAGCACGACCCGCTTGCCGCGGAGGTCGGCCAGTTCGTCGCCGAACGTGGCTGCCAGCGCCGCCGCCGCCGCTCCCTCGACGACCGTCTTCTCCAATTCGGAGAGCCGCAGAACGGCCAGCGCCAAGGCCTGTTCATCGACCGTCACGACCCGGTCCACCAACGGGGCTGCCAAGGGGAACGACACCTCTCCCACCTTCCCCACTGCCAGTCCATCGGCGAGGGTCGGCCGGAGCGGTACCTGAACTGGGCGACCGGCCGCGAGCGAGGCCGAGAGGCTTCCGGCGGAGGCTGGCTCCACCGCGATGATCGAGATCGACGGTCGGAGTGCTTTGGCTGCGATCGCCACCCCGGCGAGGAGCCCGGCCCCGCCGGTGGGCACGATGATCGCGTCGGCATCAGGCACGTCCGCGAGCACCTCCAGGGCCATCGTCCCCTGCCCGGCGATTACCCGCGGATCATCAAACCCGTGGATTCTCTCCAGCCCGTCGCTGGCAGCGATCTCGACCGCCTTTGCCCGGGCGTCCTCGAACGACTCCCCTTCGAGGATGACCTTGGCCCCGAGACGGCGGCAGGTGGCCACCTTCACCAGCGGGGCAAAACGGGGCATCACGACCGTCACGGGAATCTCGAGCAGTCGCCCGTGCCAAGCCAGGCCAAGTGCATGATTGCCGGCGGACGCGGCGATCACCCCGCGGGACCGGGCGTCGGCGTCGAGGAGTTCCAGGGCGTTGCGGGCGCCTCGCTCCTTGAACGAACCTGTCCGCTGCATGAGGTCGAGCTTGCACCAGATGTGGAACCCGGTCAGGTCGGAGAGCGGGATGCTCGGCGGACAGGGGGTGCGGGCGATGCCAGCCGCGATCCGTTCGTGGGCGGCGCGGATGTCATCGATCGTCACCGCCGGGCGTGGTCGCCGGTTCGTCATGGCGTGATCCGTTTCGGCGAGTGGAAGGAGCGGACGTCGATCCAGTCCATCCCGGCCCTCGTGGCGGCGGCGATGCCGAGGTCACTGTCCTCCCAGACGACGCAGCGTTCAGCGCGGACACCGAGACGCCGCGCCGCTTCAAGGAACGGGTCTGGGTCCGGCTTGTGGCGGGCCGTGTCCTCACTGGCGACGATCAGGTCGAACGCACCGGAGAGCCCGATATGGGCAAGGATTCGTTCGCACACGGCCCGATGCCCCCCGGTGACCACCGCGATCGGGATTCGCCCGCGCGATCGACGCACGACGTCGACGACCGGGTCGATCGCCGCGACATGCTCCAGCCTGGTCAGAAACGACTCCTCCTTCGTCCGCACGGCCGTATCGAGGTCGAGGTCGACACCGGCCTCGCGGGCCAGCGTGGCCACGATGTCAGGGGTTGGGCGGCCCCCCATGGCGTAGAAGCGGTTCTCGTCGAAGGACAATCCGTGCAGATCGGAGAGATGGAGCCAGGCGAGGAAGTGGGCCGGCATCGTGTCGGCGAGCGTCCCGTCGCAATCGAAGAGGAGCGCGTCGTGGTTCTGGAGGTGCCACATGATGGGATCGCGGGAGGATGTCGGTAGGGCTTCCCGGAAGGGGGACACCGGGGCCAGTTATACGGGCTGGCACGGTTTTTCGCCCGATCCAAGCCAGCCGCCGGCCTTGGAAGTAACCTAGGGTTGTGCAGTCCCGGAGGTGTTGCTCCGGGGCTGGTCCTCCCGTTTGGCCCGGCACTGTTGTTCAGCCATGCGCCTCCCTGCCATCGGCATCCGTCCCCGGATCCTCGTTCTGGGGGCGTTCACGCTCCTCCTTCTGACGCTCCTCGTGTGGGGCGGCTACCGTCGTGGCGTGGAGGTGCTCGGTGAATCGGCCGAGGAAGCGATCCGTGGGCAGGCCGCGGCCATCGCCGCCGAGTTGGATCGCGGAACCCTCGAGGCACTGACGGCGGCCCGGGGCATGGCGCTGGCCGCAGCCCAGGGGCTGGCCAAGGATGAAGCGTCCCTGGGAAGTCTCTCTCGGGCCGTTCTCGACGGACAGCCCCGATTCGCGGCGACGTGGTACGTCATTGAGCCGGAACAGGGCAGCACGGCGACCGCGGCGCAGGTGTTCGGCTGGAACCGCGACCCCCTCAATCCAGGCACGATCAATGCCACCCCGGTGGGAGCGGCGTCATCGCGCCCGTCGCTCGATGCCCGCGGGCATGGCCGCAGCAGGATTCTGGCCGAGGAAAATGTCCGCACCGATGTCGGAATCGTCACGGAACCCCACGACGACGGCGGTGCGAAAGTCATCGACCACACCTGGCCGATCGTCGTTGCCGGGCGATTTCAGGGATCTGCCGGCGTGAGTTCATCGCTCGAGGATCTCGATCGACGGCTCGACAAAATCCGTGATCGACTCGCCCGGGCCGGATGGTCGGCAGCGATCTCGGTGGTCGGCCCCGAAGGCCGGATGATCGCCAGCACGGAGGCCAAGGCGGACGAGAGTGGTCAGGCGCTCGCCGAGACGGCCTGGATACGGATTGTCGACCTTCTCGACGGGGCACAGTCCTCGGTCATCCGCGGCCCCGATGTCGAGACAGGTGCCGACTGCCTGTTCGCGGGCGCCGAGGCGCCGAGCACGGGTTGGACGGTCGTCGTGAAGCTCGCGTGGCGCGAGATCACCGGTCGTGTCCAGCGGCCGATGTTTGACATTCTCCTCGCCGCCGGTGCGGTGCTGGCCCTCCTCACGGCCCTGATCACCTGGCTGGCAAACCGGGTCAGGCGTCGCGTGGCCTCGGCCGCCGCCGTGGCGCGGAGGGTGGCCGCTGGCGATCTTACCGGAGGCTTCGATCAGCGGGGCGGCGACGAGACGGGGCAACTGCTCCGGGATGTCAGTCACATGACGCAGAGCCTGCGGAGCATCGTCGAGCAGGTGAAGGATGCCAGCCGTGAACTCGGGGCTACTTCCCGCGACCTCGCCACTGCGGGATCGCACCAGGAAGAGGCGATCAATTCACTCGGCGCCAGCACCACCGAGGCGGCGGCGGCCAGCCGCGAGATTTCGGTCACCGGGCGCGAACTCCTCGCCACGATGAACGACGTGGCCGCGGTCGCCAACGACACGGCGGCGGTGGCCGATGCGGGGCGTGAGAATCTGGGAGAGGTGGGGGAGACGATGCACCACCTCGAGGAGTCGACGAACCAATTCAGCGAGCGTCTGGCCCTCATCCGCGAGCGCGCGGAGGACATCAACATGGTCATCACGACGATCACCAAGGTCGCCGACCAGACCAATCTCCTCTCCATCAATGCTTCGATCGAGGCCGAAAAGGCGGGCGAGTACGGGCAGGGATTCATCGTCGTGGCCAGGGAGATCCGCCGGCTCGCCGACCAGACGGCCGTAGCGACCCTCGACATCGAACGGCTCGTCGAACAGATGCAGCAGGCGGTCAGCGCCGGTGTCTCGCAAATGGAGACGTTTGCCACCGAGGTCAAGGCTGGGGTGGAACGCGTCACTGGGATCAGCGGCCAGTTCGCCGACGTGATCGGCAAGGTGCAGGGATTGTCGACGCGATTCGATCAAGTGAACGAGGGGATGCGGGCCCAGGCCACCGGCGCCCAGCAAATTGCCGAGGCGCTGGTCACGCTCACCGACGGGTCACGGGCGGCGGCCGAGGCGCTCGGGGAGTTTCAGGAAGCTTCCAGCCACATGGCGCGGGCTGTCGACGGCCTCAACGAATCGGTGAGCCGCTTCCGCCTTGACGACCTCAATGAGTGAGGGCCCTCGGACGGCATCCGCGTGCCGGCCCCCCATCTGAAGATTTCCCCACGGTCAGGCCGGCGCGCCAGACTCGCTTCCAACGCTGAATCTGGGCGGGTCGGGGGGGATTTGGCCCTTCTGAGGGCCCGCCCGGCGCGAGCCGAGGAAGGGGAGGCAATCTGGGCCGATCGCCGTGACCGCTCCGCGCCCGGAGGTTGTTCCGGAAATGCTCATGGTAAGGGGCAGAGCGGGTCGATCACTGCTGACGATCATGCCGGTTATGAGGCGCTCGGTGGAAATCCACCGTGCGAACCGGCCACCGACCGGAATCCGAATCCAATGAAAAACACAGCGCATCGTCCCGCCGGCAGCGGTCGCTTCCGCCCGAAGGCCAGCCGTGGCCGCTTGGCCATCTGGCGGCGCCGCGTCCGCGAGATGGCCGCCTGCATGCTCGTCGCAGCCGCGGCGGCGGGGCATTCCGGCCCGGCCCTCGCCCAGACGGGGCAGATGGGAATGGCACCGGTTGGCGGCGTCGTGAACCGGGCGGCGGCCGGGTTTGCGAACCTCAACAATAACGGTCCGGGGTGGATGTACTACGGCCTCAACGCTGCCGATCGCGGTCTCGGCTATCAAGGAAGTTACATGACGCTCGGCGGGTTCATTCCCTACGCCGAGGACGATCTGGGCGGATTCTGGTCGGCGGATCTCCGCAGCCACCTCTCCAACTACGGCGGGTTCTTCTCCAACGTCGGTATCGTCCGCAAGCAGTTCATGGGCGGCACGATCGGCGGCATCGGCGTCTACTGGGACTACGACGGCGATCAAAACCAGTACGCCAACACCTGGATCAACGACTCGAGCGGCAGCTACCTCTTTCCCGGCGGCATGTCCTACAACCAGGTGGGCGTGTCGGCCGAGTGGCTCACCGACTACGGCAATCTGCGGAGCAACGGCTACATCCCCGTCGGCACCACGGCATCGACGATGGGGCCGTACGTCGGCAATTCGCTCCTCGGCGTGCTCGGTGTCAATGCGGGCCTTGCCGGAGCCGATCTCGAAGTCGGTGCCTACGTCCCCGGCTTGTCTGACTGGGCCGGCATGGTGAGCGTCGGCGGCTACTCCTTCGGCAATGCTCGCTACAACCTCCCCAGCGGCGCCGACGTCGTCCCGTACTTTGGCGGTGTGTACACCCGCCTCGACATGACGTTCCTCAACAACTGGGACTTCTCCCTCCAGGCCAACAACGACAGCTACTTCGACTGGACCGGCTTCGCCAGGCTAACCTACCGGATGGGTGGCTCGCGGCGGCGGACCGTCTCCGACCAGCTCGAGCAACCGATTATGCGCAACGAGCACATCGTCCGTGCCCATCAGGCGCCGGTGCAGGCCATGAATCCCTA
>CANGGC010000069.1 GCA_947453125.1 Planctomycetaceae bacterium
CGATCGAGTCTTCTGGATCAGCCGGGCTGAGAGCCAGCGCTGGAGGGGAAGTTCGATCGCGAGATGGAAGAGGATCGCCGTTGCGATCGCGGCGGCGAGCAGGAGGGCGTAGGTCACCACCATCCCGGGGATCCCCAGGTTCTTCATGCCGCAGGCCATCGCGACCTTGCAGCCGACGCTGAATAACGGGTAGTGGATCAAGTAGAGGACGTACGACGCCGCACCGATGAGTTGGAACGCACGGCCGCCGCCGAGATTGCTACCGGCGTTCTCCGCGGCCACCGCGCCAAGGATCGCGATACTGCTGGCAAGTCCGAGGCCGTAAACGTTCCAGTCCGCCAGCGGCACCCATTGGTAGGCGCGGTTCATCGCCAAGCCGATGAATGCGGTCGACCCAGGGCGAGCCAGACGAGCGGACGGGATGGCGACCGCGCGTCTCCGCCTGTGGCCCGGGCGACGGCGATGCCCATCCCGAAGAGCCAGACGCACGGATTGAGCAGAAACGGCAGCGGGAAACCTGTCCCTGGCTGATGCCGGAGCGTGGCGAAGGCGATCGCATACGCGACGGCCGCGAGGAGTCCCAGCCGGAGGTCGAGGATCAACAGCGCGAAGAAGAGATAGAAGAGGATCTCGTAGCGCAGCGTCCAGGCGACGATGATCACCGGGGATCCCGTGCCCCCGACTTCGGCAGGGTCCTGGGGGAGGAGAAACCAAGCTTCGGCGAGCGTGCCCAGGTCGTTCGGCAGCGTGGCGCGGGTCGCGGCGAGGGGAAGGGCCATGACAGAGACGATCGCGAAGATGATCCAGTAGGGGGGGTAGATGCGGATCATGCGGCGCTGCAGATAGGGGATCAGCCGCGATGGGCGGGAGATGTCGCCGGCATGGGCGCTCGCGATGATGAATCCGCTGAGCACGAAGAAAAACTCGACGCCTGCATCGCCCCATCGGAACGGCGTTGCCACCCACGGCACATCAAAATACTTGGCGTCGGCGACGATCAGCCCGAGATGGAACAGCACCACCACGAGTGCCGCCAGAGCCCTCCCCGCCTGGAGCGAGGCGAAGACCTTTCGCGGTCCGTGCACTGCGGCAGGCTGGAGGGGCGCGGCAGAGTTCAAGGCAACTCGCGGATGAACAGGGGGCCGAAGGAGCGGAGCCGGACTCCCGGCCGACAGCCTTGAGCGGTGGCGCTTTCCTGAACGATCCTACGGCCAGACGTGCCTTCACGCCACCGGGCGATGCTTCCGCATAAACAATCGCGACACGAACCGACAGTGGCTGGCCTGAGACAAAGGCTTGGCTTTGAAAACGCCGGAGGACGGTCGAGCCGGGCGGAAGCTGGTGCGGGGGACTTCTGACCGACAAAAAAAGGGAAGCCGGCCCGGCTGACGCCGGACCGGCTTCCGTGGGTGGTCTTGCGGCCTTGCGGCCAGGATCACTCGCCCAACTTCGACACCGTCTCGATCATCGGCCTGACGATCCCGCCGAGGACGTCAGCGACGCCGGGCAGTGCCAGCACCGTGTCGGCCGTCGAGCGAACCGCGCCGATGTTTTCCCCAACGAAGGTGCGGATGAACGCCTTCTGCTCCGGGGAAAACGCCGCGGTGGTCGTCTGCGCCACCTTCAGGGCATCGCCAAGTTCGGTGAACACCGGCAGGGCGGCCTTGGCCGACTCTGCATCGGTGACACCGGCGAGGGTCTCAGACAACCTCCCGAACCATCCCGAGGCGACCTCTTGGAAGCGGGCAACCTGCTCCGGGATGGCGGTGCCGATCGTGGTCTCCTCCATCACCTCAACCGTCTTGCCATCGGTCGCCACGACCTCGGTCGAATCGACGACGACGCCACCCTCCTCGACACGGGTCTCCTTGGCCTCAACGCGCGCCACCGGCTTGCCGTCAACCATCTTCTCCTCGGTGACAACGGTCTCTTCGACGCGAGCGGGCGCCGCCTTCTCCGTCACCGTGGTCTCGACCCTCGCGGCGACCGGCTCACGCTTCGGGGCTTCCTTGACAACCGGCGCCGGTTCCTTGGCGACGACTGGCGCGGGAACCTTGGCGACAACCGGTGCCGGTTCCTTGACGACGACCGGCGCGGGTTCCTTGATCACCACCTCGCGGGTCACCATCGGCTTCTCGACGATCTTTTCGACGACGGTCTTCGTCTCGACCACCTTGGGGTTCAGCCCGCCTCCGGCCCAACCGCTCAACAAGCCCAGAACTGGGCCGGCAACCCACGGGAGGATCGAGGATTTGGCAGGAGCGCCATCCTGCCCGCGGGGACCGATCGTGCCAGATTTTCCATCGACACCATGCCGGCCATCGCTGCCGGGCTTACCGACCACGCCGTCGCGGCCAGGCGCGCCATCCTTCCCGGGCAGGCCGGCCTCGCCTCGCTCCCCCTTGGGGCCTGCGGCCCCCTGCGGGCCGGGCTTGCCATCGAGGCCATTCTTGCCAGGTGCCCCGTCCTTGCCGTGAAGGCCGGGCTCGCCACGTTCCCCCTTCGGTCCGGCGGCACCAGGCTCGCCGTTCTTGCCATCACGGCCCGCCGCACCATCGTGGCCGTTCTTGCCGTCGAGGCCGTTCTTGCCGTCGTGACCGTTCTTCCCGTCGAGGCCGTCCTTGCCAGGCGCCCCGTCCTTGCCATGAAGGCCGGGCTCACCGCGTTCCCCCTTCGGTCCGGCGGCACCAGGCTCGCCGTTCTTGCCATCACGGCCCGCCGCACCATCGTGGCCGTTCTTCCCGTCGAGGCCGTTCTTTCCATCGACGCCATTCTTGCCGGGCGTTCCGTCCTTGCCATGAAGGCCAGGCTCGCCGCGGTCACCCTTCGGACCATCGGAACCGGGCTCGCCTGCGGGGCCACGCGTTCCAGCAACACCGGCCTCACCGCGGATGCCCTGGGCGCCGGCCGCTCCGGCGAGCGCCGCCGTGGCCACACCGGCGAGACCAGCAGCCGAACCGTACTTTTGCCAGAGATGGAGATCGTGCCAGCGGCCGTGTTCGATGTCCCACACCCACAGATGACCGGTGGAGGAATCGTAATAGGCATCGCCGGCCTCGGCATGCCCAGGGAGGCTGTGAACGTCGTCGACAAGACCAAGAATGCTGCGGACGGGGGGGAAACGCTTGATGCTCATTGCAACCTTAGACGGGGCAAAAAGAGACGAATTTAGACGCAAGGCTGGGACTATATCCCCTCGCCTGGGTGCGTTCAATTGTCTCAAAGCGCAAGCGAATCGATCATCGCAGCACGCTCCGGCGGCGGAGAAACCAACGGGTCACGAACCGTCGGTAGCTGAACATGAGCCACAGGTTCGGCTTCGAGAACAGGAGCCGGGTGACGATTCCCCAGGCTCCCGTTTTGTGTTCGTATTCGATGTGCTCGTCGATCCTCGTCCGGCTGTCGGAGAGGGGCGTGAAGGTGTGGGTGTGGGCCCAGGCCGCCGCCGGCCCCGCGGCCTGGACGTCGGTGAAGCCCCGATCGCTCACGTCGCGATGGACGGCCGTCCAACGGAGTGGGAGCGGGCCGACCCAGAGGACGAACTTCGACACCGACCCCTCGGCGAGCGGCTCGATCGACATCAGGCGGACGAAGGTCGGCGGCGGGGTGAGCCGCTTGAGGGCCGAGGTATCGCTGTGGAAGTCGCGGACGGCGGAGAGTGGCGCGTCGACCGTGAAGGAGAAATCGAAGACGGGCATCGGTGGCACCCCGTGGTGGAAGGCGTGTCAGGGGGCCGGAGTGGCACCGTCGATCGCGCTGACCGCGGCCAAGGCTTTCGTGACGTGGTCTTGCGAGGCGAGTTGGGCCGAGAAGACGAGCCGGATGATGCCGTCACGATCAACGACGTACGTCACCCGCCCGGGGAACAGACCGAGCGTCTTGGGCACACCAAAAGCCTTCCGCAGGCTGCCGTCGGGGTCGCTGGCGAGGAGAAAGGGAAGCTTGTGGCGGGCGGCGAAGGCCCGATGGGAGGCCGCGCTGTCGCTGCTGATGCCGATCACCTCCGCCCCGGCCGCGGAGAATGTCTCGTAGGAATCGCGGAACGCACAGGCCTCCTTGGTGCAGATCGGCGTGTCGTCCTTGGGATAGAAGAAGAGGACGAGGGGACGCCGGCCCACCATGTCGGCCAGCCGCACCGTGCTGCCATCGTGAGCCTGGAGCGTGACGTCGGGGACACGGTCCCCGACTTGAAGGGGAGGCATGGAAGGCGGTTCCCGGGGCGGGCGGAGAATGCAATCCTCGTATCGTAGCCCCCGCTGGGGCGGGCGGGAGTGGCGCCCCTGCCATCACCGCCAGAATCGGCACGATCGGTGCCGAATCCGCACGATCTTCACGACCGTTCGCTGGCCAGGGGCCCGTCCTCACCGGCAATCACGACCTACGTTTCGATGTTGGCACAGGGCCTGTGCCATGAGGAGATCGGTCGTGAGTTTCAATTCCATCGCAGCGCTGCTGGTCGTGCTGCAATTCTGCTTCGGCTGCTATCTCGTGGCCGGCGCCTTTCGCGGCCGTCCCCGCTGACGGTATCTGACCGTCCCGCCCGCCTACCTCCCCGGCGCGTCGGCCTCGCGGATCGCCGCGCCATCCTCGGGGCTGATGACGAGGATCGCGAAGCGCTTCGCCCGGAGGGCGTCGTCGGTGGAGAGGCTCGCGTAATCGAAGCGGCCGCGGAGATCGGTGAAGCCGTCCTTGTGGAAGACGACATGGCCGTCGTCGCTGCGGGCATAGACCTTCACATAGGCCTTTGCCACCGGCTTGCCGTCAGCCATCCGCGTCACCGCCACCTGCCCGTACGGCTCGACGACGCGCACCGCCATTCCAGTGGATGTGTATGGCTGCGACCGGACGATGCCGGCGGCCGTCACCTCGACGAGGAGATTTTTCCGGGCAAGGTCTTCCGGGAGAGCGACGCGCGTTGCGCCAGCCTCGGCGGCGAGCGCGACGTCGAGCGTGCGGTTGGGGCGGATCGAGCCGAATTGCCAGGCATTGCTCCCGGCAAACGGATTGCGGCTGAAGAGGACCTCGAGGTCGATCTCGTAGAGATTCACTGTCGCCGCCGCGAGATTGCGGTGGTCGAGCTGGAGAGCATCCCCGTCGATCCGCAGTTCCAGGCTCGGGCTCGTCGCTGCGAGTGCCCCCTGCTGCTGCTCCCGGTCGAGCGGATCGAGGACTGCTGCCCCTGCCTTCCCCGCCGCCTCGTCGACCTGCGCCACGACGACCTCGAACCGGCGTCGCCAGCGGTCGATCCCCTCGGTGAGGTGCGGCGTGGCGAGCGCCTTCGCGCGCTCGCCGTCGCCGGCATGGAGGGCAAGGACCGCCGCCGCATAGTCAACCTGCATCCGCGTCGTCGTCCCCTCCGGCCGCACCTTCGCAAACCATTTCCTAGCCTCATCGATCCGATCCTGGGCGAGGAGCATCTGCACCACCGCCAAAGCATCGTCATCGGAGAGGGCCTTCGTGTGCGCCAGCTCCCCGAGGAAGCGGTGAACCTGGGCGTGGAAGCGCTCGTTGACGATCTGACGCTTCGCCCCGAGTTGAAACTGCCGGGCGTTGACCAGCGGCGCGTATTCGAGGTGCTCGAAGCTGCGCCGGGCGACGGGGTCGATCGGCAGCAGGCCCCCCTCGAGCCGGCCGCCAAGTTCGCTCACGAAGCCGTTCTGGTGCGACAGCCAGGTGCGGACCGCTTCGGGATCCTTGTGCAAAAGGCCATACGACCAGAGGACGGTGTGGAAGCGGTGCCGAGCCGTCAGACGCTCGGTCACCGCCCGGAACATCTCGAGGTCTTTCATCCGCCAGGCGAGCAGATCGAGATCGAGGCTCTCGATGTTGTGCGTGTCGAGATAGGCGAGCACCTGCTCGTCGGTCCCCTCCTGCGACACCGCGGCCCACGACTGCTCGTCGGGGCGCGACGGCTTGTCGACGACGGTAAACGGCACCGGCGGCACGAAGGCCACGAGAGCATCGCCGGATGACACATGGACCGGGTAGTGGCCATACTCCCCAGGCAAAGGAAAGTAAAAACTGGTTTCGAGGGCCTGAACGTTGTAGGGCTCGAGGACGAGCGGCACGCTTCGCGTCGCCTTCCCCCCCAGCACCGGCATCGCCCCGGCGGGGATCTGGAGGAGCACCGAGATCCGCTGCCGCGACGAGGTGGGATTGGTGACCACGACCTGCACCGTGTAGACGACATGGGTGAGAAACTCGCCGCTGACGAACTTGTCGCGTGGCTCGCCGTCGACGATCTCCTGCCGCTCCGATTGGCGGAGGAAGTTCTGGCTGACGAGGATGCTGCCGGGCTTCTCCGGCGCCTCGACCGCCACCGTCTCCTCGTGGAAGGCTATGAGGGGACCGCCTGCTTTCAGCGTCATCTTCCCGCCATCGAAAGCCGTCTCGTGCGCCGGCGACTCAAACGGCAGATCGAGGAAGGCCAGAGCCACCACCATCTCGGTGAAGTTCCGCGTCGCTTCGGGGAAGTGGACCGAGCGGAAGGGGAGGGCGGGATCGCGTTTCGCATAGTCGAGCCAAAACCGGCCCGGCCCGACGAGATTCGCATCCTGCACCGCCATCCGGAGGTGGCGGTAGTTGTTCTCTGCCCATTCCTTCGTCGGGGCGAGGGTGCGGTAGAGGGAACGGAGGCCGAGGGCGTTGTCGTAGGCATAGAAGCGAGCCACCTTTTCGTTCGCGCCGTTGGCCTGCTGCGGGTCGCCACCGAGTTGCTCCTGCTCCGAGAGCTTTCGTCCAGCGCGTTCCTGAAGTTCCTTCTTATCCAACTGGCTGAGCCTGCCGAGCTCGACCGATTTTCTTGCCAGGGAGTCTCGATCGGTGGCTTTGTCGTCGGCGTAAGCGTCACGTGGCATCCCCCCAGGACTCCCCCCAGGCATCGCCCGACCATCACCCCCGAATCCCCCCGCAAATCCTGCCGGGGCGTTGGCCGCCATCGGCTTGCCTGCCGCGCGATCGAGGCTGATCTCCCATGTCGCGCGCGATCGCTCCGTCGCGTCAATGGCCGCCGACACGGTGCCGAAGCGATCGGCCGTATCGAGCGCACTGGCGGCGACGGCCGCTTCGAAGAGGGAACGACGACGTTCGGCGTCTGAGGGGAGCAGCGCGAGCCTGTCGGCGAGATGGCGCTCCGTCCGCGGCCGGTCTGCGGCGATGCGCTCGCCAAGAAGAACGCGCTCGATCGTATTGAGCTGTCCGTAGGCCCAGGGCTCGAGGTAACCCGCGAGATCATCCTCGAGGAGCCAGTGATCGATGAACGTCCGATCCTTCTTCGATCGCAATCCCGGGAGGACGACCGCGCGGAAGAACGCCGGATCCTTCTTGAAGAGGAAGATGTTGAGCTCGTGGCAGGCATGCTCGGAATAGAGCTTCTTCTTCTCGATCTCATCGAGCTTCGGCCAGCGAAGGAGAAACGAATACGTCGCCAGATCGGGGCTCTTCGTGAGCGCGCCATAGAGCGCCAACACCTTCGCGAGGCTGTCATAAGCCTCGAACCGGCTCGCCGCCACATCCGCCAATTCAAAATCTTTCCCGTCGGCCTTCCCCGGCTCGACGAGCGTCACTTTTTGTTGCTGGATGAAGTGCTTTTGAGCGTCGAGCGGCGTCCGTAGCCGGAGGTCGGCAAGGAGCGGCGCGGCAGCAGGAAGGGCCACGCTCCGCAGAAGAGTCTGCGTCGGATCGACGACGCAGACCGTCACCTCTTGATGAACGCCAAGCTTCTCGAGCGGGATCCGGATCGTGCCGTCGGCGTCGGGGACGAGGTTCGCAAGCACCAAGCCGCCGTGAATGAGGAAATCGAGATCAGAAAAGCTCTCCGTCGCGGCAGGTCCTGCGGCCTTGGCCATATCAGCCGCGGCCGCCATGCTCGCTGGTGGCGGCTCGGCCCGCTGAAACTCATCCCCGGCCACGGCGTCCTGCTTGGCGGTCTGCGTGTCGTCGATCGCCCACGGATGGAGAAGGAGGCTCGGCCGATCGACCATCGCGCCGGCGAAAGGCGTCTGGGTGCGGCGGCGAAGGATGTAGCTGATTTCGTCGCCGAGATTCCGGCCGCTGACATACGCTGACGAAAAGGCCCCCTGGGCATAGGCCCACGGCTCCGCCCCGCGGACCTTGGCAAGATTCCCAAAGAGATCGAAGTCGGGCGTCATCCGCGTGGCAATGAGATGGACGCGTGTGAACGGATTGGCGGCTTTCAGTTGGATAACGAGATCAGCCCCCTCAGGCGCGATCCGCTCAAGCGCCGTCGGCAAGAGCCTCGGCGCCTCGAGCTGCCGGAATGGCCCCACATACAAATCATCGACGCGGTCGCCGGTCGTGATCCGGACCACGATCCGCGTGCCGCTCCCCTTCATGAACAGTTCGTAATCGCCGCCAGGGAGATCGGAAAGGACGAGATCCCCATCCTTGACGGCG
>CANGGC010000070.1 GCA_947453125.1 Planctomycetaceae bacterium
ACCGCCCCGGCCCTCTTTGCCCCCCGGTCATTTCCCCACCGGCGACCCGGCGGGCTGCCAGGCCCACGGGGCACCTCCCAAGAATAGCAGCCTGCGAAAAACGTGCCGCAAACAGCCCGGCCGGGGCGGCCAGGGCTGACTTTTTCCACGCCCCCTCATTGCTAGGGCCCTCAGAGCTAGGGCCCTCAGAGCTAGGGCCCTCAGAGGAGGGCCGGCTCCCGCTCCTGAAACTGCCAGGAGGCTTTGTCGACGACCTTGTAGATCGTCTTTGAGCAACGGAAGCCGATCCGGCGGTAGAGGTTGACCGCCCGGACGTTGTCGGCCGTGACCTCGAGGGTCGCTCGGGGGAGGCTCTGCTCCGTAAATCCGCGAACGGCCGCGGCGATTAAGTACGACCCCAGGCCGAGGCCGCGGTGCCCCGGCACGACGCCGATGTTCTGGATCGATCCGGCGCCGCTTGAGTCAATCACCCCCTGGATCGTTCCGCACCACTCCACCTCGGCCGGTCGCGCGACTTGAGCATCGGGCTCAAGTCCGGGCGGGAGCGGGCGGGAGCGGGCGATCAGCCAGGTTGCGCCGGGAAGAAATCCCCCTTTGCCGCGAATCTCCCGCATCAGCCGCCGGCAGCCTTCGAGGTCGCCCAGGCAGGGGAAAACAACGGCATCGATCTCGCTGCGGAACGAGCGAAACTTCGTCCGGGCGTGGGCATCGATGAGCCCTTCGTGCCAGGGCACGAGCCGGTAGCCGGGGGGCAGGTCGTCCGCCATTCCGGTCGGGGAGGGGCCGTCAGACGGGCGCGAGGTCGGGAAACCTCCGGACCCGAGGGCCAGATCCATCCGGAATCGTTTGAAGTAAGCCGAGTCCATCCGCTTTTCTCCCCGTCCTTCCCAGACGATAGGACGCTCCGCCGGGGTGGTCAACGCGCCGGTCGCCGCGATCGATGTTCCGGGGATGCCATGGAGGGCCGGCGGCAGCGGCGGAAGGGGCAAAATCGGCGGTGATGGCTGGTCGGATTGGTCTGCTTCGCACGGCGACGGTAGACTGCGGCTCGAGATTTTGGGCACTCAAAGATTGTTTTTTGAGAGATCAAAAAATGAGCATCTCGTCGCTGATGCCACCTCTCGTGACGCTCCTCGGAGTGGTCCTCGCCCTGGTCCTCACGCTGGGGCAGGGGCACTGCGATGCCGCCGATCGTCGCCTCCATGTCGTGGCCACGACCACGGTGGTGGCTGATCTCGTCCGCCAGATCGCCGGCGATCGGGTCGGCGTCGACTGCCTGATGGCGGCGGGGATCGATCCCCACAGCTACAAGGCCACCCCGCGCGATGCCGACCGGCTCGCCCGCGCCGATCTCGTCGTCGCCTCGGGGCTCCATCTCGAGGGGAAGCTTGCCGATCTTCTCGAACGACTCTCGCGGCGGGTGCCGGTGATCTCCGTGGCGGACGCGATCCCCGCCGATCGCCTCCTCGATGCCGGAGCCGGATTGCACGACCCCCATGTGTGGTTCGATGCGGAGCTGTGGAGCCTTGGGGTTCCGGCGGTCGCGGAACGGTTGGCGCAGCTCGATCCGCCCCACGCCGAGGCCTACCGCGAGGCGGGGAGGGCCTATGCAGAGCGTCTTATCGCCCTCGACGGGGAGCTCCGCGAGTCGCTCGCGGAGATTCCGCTGGAACGCCGGGTGATGGTGACGGCCCACGACGCCTTCCGCTATTTCGGTCGGGCGTACGGGATTGAGGTCGTGGGCATCCAGGGTACGAGTACCGAGGCAGAGGCCGGCCTCGGCGACATCAATCGTCTCGTCGATCTCGTCGTCACGCGGAGGCTCCCGGCGGTGTTCGTGGAGACGAGCGTCTCCGACCGGAACGTCACGGCGCTCCGCGAGGGGGCCGGGGCCCGGGGCCACACCGTCGGGCTCGGCGGGCGGCTCTACTCCGACTCCCTCGACGCCCCGGGAAAGGGGGCGGGCACGCTCGAAGAAGCCCTGCGGGCGAATGTGGCGACGATCGTCTCGGCCCTCGCCAAGCCTCAGCCTGCCCCGTCGGGATCGAAATGAGCGTGCGATTGGAATGACGATGTCGACCACCTCCGCCGGCCTCGAGTTTCATGATGTCACGGTGGCCTATGGCCGCAGGCCGGTGCTTTGGAATGTCGACCTCACCGTGCCGGGGGCCTGCCTGTTCGGGATCATCGGCCCCAATGGCGCCGGGAAGAGCACGCTCCTCAAAGCGGCGCTGGGCCTTGTGCCCCTGGCCGGCGGGGAGGTGCGGATCCTCGGGGCGCCGCTCGAGCAGGTCCGCAGTCGGGTCGGGTATGTGCCCCAGCGGGAATCGGTCGACTGGGACTTCCCGGTGACCGTCACCGACGTCGTCCTCATGGGGACCTACGCCCGGCTCGGCTGGCTGCGGCGGCCCGGCCCGCGCGAGCGGAGCTTGGCGGCGGAATGCCTCGACCGCGTCGGCCTCGCCGATGTCGCCGACCGGCAGATTGGCCGCCTGTCGGGGGGGCAGCAGCAGCGCGTCTTCCTGGCGCGGGCGCTGGCCCAGCAGGCCGACGTCTACTTCCTCGACGAGCCGATGGCGGGGGTCGATGCCCGATCGCAGGAGCGGATCTTCCGGGTCCTCTCCGACCTCCGTGCCGAGGGGCGGTTGGTCGTCATCGTCCACCACGATCTCCGCAGCGTCGCCGAGTGGTTCGACGCGGTCGCCCTCATCGACATGCGCCTCGTCGCCACCGGGCCGGTGGCAGAGGTGCTGACGCCGGAGAATCTGCGGCGGACCTATGCCGGCCGGCTCGATGTCCTCGACGAGATCGGGCGGGCCGTCGCCGAAGGGGGGAGGACGCCGTGATCCTCGCCGTTGCCGACATGGCGTTCCCCGCCGGTTGGATCCCTCCTTACAACACGCTCGTCGTCGCCGCCGGCGTGGCGTCGGTTGGATTTGCGGCCGGCGTTGTCGGCTGTTTCGCCGTGCTTCGCCGCCGCGCCCTGGCCGGCGACGCAGCGGCCCACGCCACCCTCCTCGGGGTTGGCCTCGCCTTTCTCCTCGGCGGCGGGCGGCGCGACCTGCCGCTCCTCCTCGGCGGAGCGCTGTCGACGGCGATCGCGGCGCTTCTGGCGCTGGTGCTCATCGGTCGCTGGACGCGGACGCGCGACGATGCCGCCACCGCGATCGTTCTCGGCGTGTCGTTCGGCGCCGGGATCACGCTCCTCTCGGGAATCTCCGCCCGCGGCATCCCCGGCAGCGCCGGGCTCGAGCAATTCCTCCTCGGACACACCGCCGGACTGACCGCCGCCGACGCCATGATCCTCGGTGCCCTGTCGCTCCTCACGGTCGCCCTCGTGGCGCTGTTCCTCAAGGAATCGACCCTCGTGGCCTTCGATCCGCTGTTTGCTGCGGCGAGTGGCTGGCCGGTGACGCTCATCGATTACGCGCTGGTGGTCCTCGTGGCGGTGATGGTCGTCGTCGGGCTGCCGGCGGCCGGGGCGGTGCTCGTGACCGCCCTGGTCGTGATCCCGCCGGTGACGGCGCGGCAATGGACCGACTCGGTCGGGGTGATGCTCCCGCTGGCCGGGCTGTTCGGGCTCGTCGCGGCGCTCTCCGGCGTGGCGGTGAGCAGTGCCGTGCCACGGATGCCGACCGGGCCGCTGGTCGTGATCGCCGCCTCCATCCTCCTCACGATCTCGCTCCTCATCGCCCCGCGGCGCGGCGGGCTCGCCCGTTGGCTGCGGGCCCGGCGAACGGTGGCCGCGTGGGCCGAGGGGCGGCTCCTCGAAGTGGCCCTCCGTCTCGAGGTCCAGGGGCCCTTCACCCGGGAGCAGCTCCTCGCCAAGGCGCCGGGCGCCGCGGCCGACAGCGCCTTCAAGCGGCTCGTCCGCTCGGCGGCCATCGAGCCGGTGGTAACGCGCGCCGGCACCCATGCCTGGCGGCTCGCGGTGTGGGGCCGGGAGCTGGCCGCCGAGCGGTCGCGCCGGCTCGCGGCCTGGACGGAGGTCCTCGAGGCCGCGCGGGAGGATGCCCGTGGGCATCTCACGATCGACGTCCCTTCGCCCGAGGCGATCCTCGGCGCGGCGCGGATGAAGGCGATCCGCGAATCGGCCGCGGCGGCCCGCAGCGCCTCAGGCCCGGCCTGAGGGAGGCATGTCTTGAGCGAGGCATCTCCATGATGGAGTTCGACAGCACCCACCTCTGGATGCACTTCTGGGCGATCGCCACGGCGGCCACCGTGTCGGCCGGCTGTGCGCTCGTCGGCTCGTTCCTCGTCGTCCGGCGGTTGAGTCTCCTCGGCGATGCGATCAGCCATGCGGTTCTCCCCGGCATCGTCCTGGCCGTGCTTGCCGGTGGCCGGCCGGGCGGGGCGGGGGTGTTTCTCGGCGCCGTCGTCGCGGCGCTGGTGACGGTGTGGCTCACGAACCTCCTCGGCACCCATGCGGGGCTCGCTGAGGATGCCGGCGCGGGCGTCGCCTTCACGACCCTGTTTGCGATCGGCGTGGTGCTCGTCTCGGCCCTGGCCTCGCGGGTCGACATCGATCCGGGGTGCGTCCTCTACGGGATCCTCGAGCTCGTCCCCTTCGACACCGTGCCGATCTTCGGGCTCGAGGTGCCGCGGGCGCTTCTGGCCGCGGCGACCGTCCTTGTCGTCCTCGTTGTCGCGGCGGCCCTCTGCTGGAAGGAGCTCGTGTTCACGGCCTTCGATCCGGCCGCCGCCCGCGCTGCGGGGCTGCCGGTCGGCCTCGTCTCGGCCGGCCTCCTCGTCGCCACGAGCCTGGCGACCGTGGCGAGCTTCGAGGCGGTCGGCGCGATCCTCGTCGTGGCGATGCTCGCCGTCCCCGCAGCAGCGGCCGAGCTCCTCGTCCGCCGCTTCCACCGCATGCTCGTCGTCGCGGTGGCCCTCGGCGTGGCAGGGAGCATCGTCGGCTATCTCGCCGCGTGGCGCTTCAACACCAACGCCGCGGGCATGATCGCCGTCGTTCTCGGGATCGAGTATCTCCTCGCGGCGCTGTTGGCGCCGGGAGACGGAATCGTGGCGCGGGTGGTGAGCCGCGAGTCGCTCCGCTGGCGCGTGGCCTGCGAGGATCGGCTCGCGAGCTTGTGGCGCGCGGAGGAGGGGGATGCGGCGGCCCTCGCCCCCCGGACGCTCCTCGATCGGCTCGCGCAGGCCCGGCTCGTCTTCGGGGGGCGGATCGTCCCGGGCGCTGCCGGTGGGCTGACGGACATCGGCCGTGAGGAGGCGCGGGTGATCGTCCGCTCCCACCGGCTCTGGGAGGCGTGGCTGGGGCGCCATGTCGCCCTCCCGCTGGATCATCTCCATCCCCCAGCGGAATGGATCGAGCACCATCTCGGGGCCGAGGTTCGAGGGCGGATCGCCGCCGATCTCGAAGGGGACGAAGGCGACCCGCACGGCCGCGACATTCCCCCTGAAGGCTTTCCCTCACGCCCGGCCGACGCGCCGACGCAGTGACGTTCGCCGGTGCCGTTACGCCACCGGCAGCATCGCCCGGAGCGCGGCGAGGTTTTTCCGGTCGATGGCGGGATCGACCTTTCCGTCGGCTCCCTCCTTCGGCGTCTCGAGGATCATCGGGATGGCGGCCAGGCGCGGATCGTTCATGAGGAGCCTGAATGCCTCAGGGCCGATCTCTCCTTCGCCGATCGCCTCGTGACGGTCGACCCGGGAGCCGAACGGCTTCTTCGAATCATTGGCGTGGATGACCTTCAGCCGCACAAACCCGATGAGGCGGTCGAAGGCGGTGAGCGTGGCGTCGAGCTCGGCAGCGGGCGCGAGGGGATAGCCGGCAGCGAAGACGTGACAGGTGTCGAGGCAGACGCCGACGCGCTTGCCACACTGGCCGGTGGCGTCGATGACGGCGAGCATCGCGGCGATTTCGTCGAAGGTGTCGCCGAGGCAGGAGCCCTGCCCGGCGGTGGTCTCGATGAGGATTCCGGCATGGAGATGCGCCGTCTGTTGGAGGGCCTTCGCGATTCCCTCGGCCGCGCGGGCCACGGCGACGGGCCGGGCTTGAGCGCCGGCGGCCCCCGGGTGGGCGACGACCCAGGGGATCGACAGTTGCTCGGCACGCTCGAGCTCGAGGACGAGCCCGGCGATCGACTTGTCGCGGAGCGTGTCATCGGCCGACGCCGGATTGATGAGATACGAGTCGTGGACGACGACGCACGCCAGCCCGGCCGCGCTCACCGCCACCCGGAAGGCCTCGGCTTCCGCGGGGGGGATCGGCGCCGCGTCCCAGCGGTTGACGTTGCGGGTAAAGATCTGGAGGCAGTGGCAGCCGGTCTCGACGGCCCGGTCGACCGCTTTGGAGAGGCCGCCGGCGACCGACTGATGGGCGCCGAGGAGCCGTGGGGGGAGGCCGGCAGGCAGCGAAGCCGGCGTAGTTGTGGTGGATCCGGGGGCGGGGGGCGTGGTGGGCTTGCGGGGCATTGGGTGACCGGACTCGATCCGGGGCCAGCGGGTTGTGGAGAAGGTTTCCGCCGCTGGATACGGCGGGCGTCGACAGCGCGGAAAAAGGTCATGGCTGACTTTTTCCACGGACATCAAGGGGTGTCCGGCGGGCGCCCAAAGGCGCCTGGATCGGGGGAAGTGCTGCCGACGAGCGATTGATTTTGACGAATTTCCCCGCCGTCGTACACTTGCACCGCTTGATCCTCCTGGAGGCGTCGACGTGGGGAACGCGGTCTGGTTCGTCGTCACCGTGGGGGTGGCTGCCCTGGCAGGGGTCGCCACGTCTCTCGCCATGCGCCCCATCCGTCTGGCCCGTTTGGCCGAAAAGTTGGCCCGCGCGCAGCGCGACTTCCATCGCCAGCGCGAGCAACTCGAGGCGAAGTTCATCGACCGTGCTGCTGGCACGGGGAAGCCACGCGGGCTCCGTTGGAGTGACGTCGACTTCGACGACGACGTCCTCTACGTCCGCGAGCGGCGCACCGGCTGCCTCAAGGCACTGGTGGCGATCGAGGTGTCGTTCGAGGCGATCGAAGGGGGAGGGATGGAGGAGGTCGAGGCTGTCTCGACGATCCGCGCCGCCACCGCCGAGTTTCTCTACGACACCAACCGCTGGGTCACCGAGGGGCGGGTCTATTTCAATCTCCTCCCCACCGCGACGGTGAAGTATCTCGGCTCAGACCTCGAACTGGTCGCCGAAGAGCATGGCGGCTCCCGCGGCTGAGGCGGGCTGCTTTCGAACTGCGTCCCGAAGCCGAAGCGCCGGCGTTGCCGTCGGAGCGGGGAATTCGCCGCCGGCAGCTCGGGAAGACTTGCTTGAGTGCGTAGCTTGCGGCGTCTGCGGTAGCGGCGGGGTGTGCGGTTCCGCCGAGCACTCTTCCTGTTGGGCAGACCCTGCGGGCGCCGATACCAAGGGCGTGCGCCTCTTGGACTCGAGGCGAGATCGCTTTCCCGGCGTCGGAGGACGCGACGTTGCGCGGACTGCTGCAGCAAGTCTCGGTGCTGGTCGTGGCCGCAGGCTTGGCGTGCGCCTGCGGAGATGCCGCAGCGCAGGGGCTTCTCAAAACGCAGGGGCTGCCGAAATCGTTTTCGCTGCCGGTGGCCGATGCCGAGGTGCCGGCGCACGAGAAGGCCTGCCGCCATCTCGCCCGGGCCCGCGACTACGCCAAGCAGTCGGCAGAGCTAACCTCCAACGGCAACTGCCGGGCAATCGACGGCTACTTCGCCGCCACCGAAGCGGCCTGGAACGCCATGTGGCTCTGTTCGAACGATCCCGGCCTCGTCCGCGAGGCAGCGGAGCTTTACGCCTGCTCGCTCCAGGGGCTACTCGAGTCGGCCACCGCACACGGGCGGCTCGACTGCCGCGGGTTGCTCATCGGGCCGGAGTGGGGGCCGATCGTCGTCCCGATCGAGATGCGGGGGATGCAGATCCCCACCTCGGCGATCGAGCATGTCGAGGCAACGCCTCCCCCCGGTGACAAGCGAATCCATCGCCGCCATGAACGCGGCGGCTTCGGCCTGCCGGTGAGCGTGCGGGTGGCGACGCCGGCCGACCGGGAGGGAAACCGCGTCCTCGCGCCGAAGCGTCAGAGCTTGGCGGCGACGGCCGTGCTGCGCTTTCCGATGCCGGCCGACGAGAACGTCCTCGAGGCCTTCTCGGGCCCGCTCGCACGCGATCACGCCCCCGCGATCCTCGACCTCGTCAATCCGATGGAGATCGCCGCCGTCGACATCGGGCCCGCCCGCCCGCTCCTCGCCGCCGATCTGACGGCGCCGCTCCTCGACATGCTCGGCGGGATGCCGGCCAACGACAACGTGATGAACTTCCTGCAGCCGTACGGCAGCGCCGACACGCGACCGCGGCTCGAGCTCGTCGAGCCCCATCGCCCCGGCCGCGTCCCGGTGGTCTTCATCCACGGCCTCGGGAGCGACGAGGG
>CANGGC010000071.1 GCA_947453125.1 Planctomycetaceae bacterium
CCGGCGGCCGCCACCCGGGAGGACCGCCCAAGGCCTCCCTGGTGACACCGAACTTCGAACATTCGGTCGCCGCGTTCCGTCGGAGGTGCCAAACCCAAAGCGTTGATCCGGATTCCCAGAAAAGTCCGGGGCTTGCCCCAGACCCAATCCGCATCAGTCTCGCAGCGATCTACCCCGCTCGCAGGCGGCGACCTGTTCGATCCACGAGGGCCGTGGTGGCGCAAGCCACCACGGCCTTTCTCGTTTTTTCGTGCCCCCCGGAGCGGTCTGCAGGAGGGCCCGCCCGGTGTTTGCGACCAGCCCGGTCCCGCCGTTAGCATACGCGCCGCGTCGGTCGACCAGGGAGGGGAGCCGGCGAACGCTTTCGGGACCGTCGGTCTCCTGTGCCCCGCTGCCGCACCGCATCCGGTCGTGGCGCCCCGGGCCGGAGGGCCACGGTCTCCGGCACCCGGACCTCCTGTTTTCTCCCCCGCACGAACGAGGTGTTCCTTGCGACGATTCTTCCATGGCCTGCTCGTGGGCGTGCTCACGCTCTGGATCCCGATCGACTCAGCCGTGGCGGGCTGGTGGCACCACCACCACCGTCATGCGAGCCCCTTGGCCTGGGGCCCTGCGTTCCCGCCGCCGTGCGGAGCAGGGGCGCCGTTCCCCGGATGGGCAGGCGCGATCGTCATCGACGACCGTCCGCTCGGCGCGCCCTCCCCGTTTGCCGCCTTCGCCGCGCCGCCGGCCGAGGGGTCGATCATCGACGAGGGGACCGTCATCCACGAAGGGACTGTCGTCCACGAGGGATCGATCATCGATGAAGGGACGATTGTCGAGGACGGCTCGATCGACGCCGGCGATTGCGCCTGCGATCCCTGCCAGGGCGCCCCGACCGCTGACACCGAGACGTTCATCGATGGAACGGTGATCGACGGCGGATCGGTGATCGACGAGCCGACGCCGGCTTCCGACGTGATCGACTACGGCGAAGGCCGTGTCAAGGAACCGCGGCCCAGCGCAATCCCCGTGCCCACCACGCGCGACGTGAACAAGCGCGTCGAAAACACACCGGAAGCAGAGAGCCCAACAACGCTCGAACTCCCCGGCACGGCAGCGACCACCTCTGGCGATCCTGCCACGGCAGCCCAGCCGGGCCCGGCCGACGCGCCGGCCTCCTCCGTGCTCAAGCCGTGGGAACCGAAGACCGTGCAGGGGGACACCGCCGCCGAGACGGCGACCGACGAGCCCCCCGCCGAGACGATGGAGGAGGCCGAGGGCTTCGAGCACGCCGAGACGCCGGCCGACGTGAACTCAGCCGACGAGCCGGTCGCCGACGGCGCGGACGTGGACAGCACGCCCCAGCCGAAGCGCCGCAACCTCTTCGATGAGGCCCCGGCTGACGAACCGGAGGCGTTCGAGGCTCCCCGGGCCACCGAGGACGACCTCCCCCCGAGCGACGCCTTCGAAGCGCCTGGCACGAACGACGACGATTTCGGGATCCCCGAGCAGCCGATGGACGACGGCGACGAGATGCCGGCAGACGACTTCGGTGACGACAGCGGCGCGGCGGCCTCGGATGACTCCGGCTTCGAGCCGGCAACCGAGGAACCGATGGACGACGCCCCCGTTGACGAGCCGATGGAGGAAGGGGAGCCGGGATTTGAAGGGGAGCCGGGATTTGAAGGGGAGCCGCTTGAGGAAGGGGAGCCGGTAATCGAAGGGGAGCCGCTTGAGCAAGAAGCCCCGGCGGAATCCGATCCGTTCGATTCAAACGTCCTCCACACGCCCGGCCAGCCCTCGCGGGCGTGGCGCGACGACACCGGCCGTCACGGTACCGAGGGGCGGCTCGTCGAGGTCCATGCCGATCGGGTGCGGATCCTAAAAGTGAGCGGTCGGCACACGTCGGTGCCGATGGCCCGCCTCTCCCGCGCCGATCGGGATCACGTCGCTCTCGTCGCTCTGGCCTTGGGCAGCCCCGCGGCCCGGCCGGGTGAAACGGCCGGTCTCTGATCCCCGCCCAGCGGGTGGCCTCGAGCCTGAAGCAGCACGCCGACCGTGCCCCCGACTCCGGGGGCACGGTCGGTCACTTTGCGGCTTCCGTCAGGCTCACTTCTCGTCGAGGACGGCCACGGTCTCGAAGGCCTTCCCCTCGAGCATCTCCAGCGACGCCCCGCCACCGGTCGACACGTGGCTGACACGGTCGGAGTAGCCAAGCTGCTCGACGGCCGCGGCCGAGTCACCGCCACCGATGATCGTCACGCCGCCGGCCGTCGTGGCTTCAGCCACCGCATCGGCGACTGCCTTCGTGCCGGCGTCGAATGGCGGCATCTCGAAGACCCCCATCGGGCCGTTCCAGACCACCGTGCCGGCGGTGCGGATGATGCGTGCGTAGGCGGCCGCGGTTGCCGGACCGATGTCGAGCCCCTCGAAGCCATCGGGGATCTCCCCCGCCTTCACCACCTGCTTGTTGGCGGAGGCGGAGAACTCGTCGGCACAATGCGTGTCGACCGGAAGGACGAGCTTCGCGCCGCCGCTGGCGAGGAGCTGCTTGGCGAGCTCGACCTTGTCGGGCTCGACGAGCGACTTGCCGGTCTTCCCCCCCTGGGCCAGCGAGAAGGTGTAGGCCATCGCGCCGCCGATGAGGACATGATCACAGATCGCCAGGAGGTTCTTGATGACCTCGATCTTGTCTGACACCTTCTTGCCGCCAATGATCGCCACGAACGGACGCTTCGGGTTGCCGATGGCGTCGGAGAGATACTGGATCTCCTTCTCGACGAGGAAGCCGACGACGGCCGGCTTACCCGCCTGCTTCATCGCCACCGGCACCGCGTGCATGCTCGCTTCGGTGCGGTGGCAGGTGCCGAAGGCGTCGTTGACGTACGCATCGGCGAGGGTCGCCAGCCCGGTGACGTAGGCCGCGTCGTCCCCCTTCTTCTCCCCCTTGTTGAAGCGGACGTTCTCGAGGACGAGCACGCCGCCGGCGGGGAGGGCGGCGAGCTTGGCGTGGCTGTCTGGCCCGCCGGTGTCGCTCGCCAGGGCCACCGGTTGCCCGAGGAGTTCGCCGAGTCGCTTGGCGACGGGGGCCAACGAGAAGGCCGGCTCCGTCCCCTTGCCGGCGGGGCGACCGAGGTGCGACATGAGCACCGCCCGGCCGCCACGATCGAGGATCGAGCGAATCGTCGGCAGGGCCATTCGGATCCGGCGATCGTCGGTGATCGCGCCGGCATCGTCCTGCGGGACATTGAAATCGACGCGCACCAGCAGCGTCTTGCCCCGGGGGTCGAGATCGGCGACGGTCTTCTTCGGCATGGGGGCGGTCCTTGGGGTGAAGGGGAACTTTCGGCCCGGGGACAGACACCGCCCACCGGTCCCGCGAATCTACGCCCCGGCAGCCCGACAGCAAGGCCGGGGGCCGGTCGGCTGCTCCGGTTAGCGGCTGAACCGGGGCTGTCGGGCGGCTATATTCAGAGTTCGTTCCCCGCTTCTTTGTCGCTTTCTAAAGCCCCTACGCCAAGGCCATGACCGACCGGGACCTGCCGCCGTCACGCCGCCGGTGGCCCGACCGGCTCTTCCCGGTCAGCCTGGTGACGATCCTCTGCCTTCTGGCCGTCACCCCATGGATGGTGCCGGCGGCGCTCGGCGTGCTCCAGGTCGACGCCACGACGCCGATCGAGTGGGTGCCGATGTCGTTCGCCCCGCGCGCGGCCTACGAGAAGTTCACCGGCGAGTTCCAAAGTGGCGACGTCGTGATCGCGTCGTGGGACGGCTGCATGCTCGACGCCCCGGCGATCGACGCCTTCCTCGCCGCGGCAGGCGGCCCCGCCGGCCCCAGGGACGCGCGGGGCGAGCCGTGGTTTGAGCCGATCGCCAGCGGCGGCGTGGCGCTCGCCAAGCTCACCGATCCGCCGCTGTCGCTCCCCCGCGAGGAGGCCAAGCAACGGCTGCGCGGGGTGCTGATCGGCCCCGACAACCAGACGACCTGCCTGGTGATCCCCTTCACTCGCGTCGGGCTCACCAACCGGCGGGCCGCCGTGGCCTGGATCCGCCAGACACTCGAGCGTGTCACGGCGCTCCCGGCGGGCGAGCTCCACCTCGCCGGCCCGGTGATCGACAACGTCTCGGTCGACGAGGCGAGCATGGAGAGCTTTTTTTGGTTCGGGGGCCCGGGGGCGGTGGTGATCCTCCTCCTCACCTGGTGGTCGCTGCGCAGCCTCCGCTACGCATTGCTCGTGTTTCTCGTGTCGCTGGCCTGTGTCGGGCTCAATTTCTGGGGGCTCGCCACCTGGGGCGACCGGATGAACCCGATCCTCATCGTCTTGCCGGTGCTCGTCCTCACGCTCGGCGTCTCGGGGGGGATCCACCTCACCAACTACCTCGT
Source organism: Planctomycetaceae bacterium (assembly GCA_947453125.1). GTDB lineage: Bacteria > Planctomycetota > Planctomycetia > Pirellulales > UBA1268 > QWOP01. The sequence goes on from CANGGC010000071.1 coordinate 4,367, forward strand.
CGACGCGCTCGCCGACGGCGGGCTCGACGGGGTTGCCTGGCGCGCGATCCGACTCGGCTGGCTCCCCTGCGCCCTTTCTGCCGGCACCACGGCGGTGGGGCTGTTGTCGCTGGTGGTAAGCGAGCTCGAGCCGATCCGCGTGTTCGGGTTCCACGCGGCCATCGGCGTCATGCTCACCCTCGCCATGCTGTTCCTCGTCGTCCCCGGCATCTTCGAGCGCTGGCCGATCACGCCGTCGAGCGGAGCCGCCGAGCGGACGATGGCGACCGAGGATGCCTGTGCCCGTTTTATGGTCCGTCATGCCGGAAGCATCGCCTGGATCGGCATGATCGCGATGGCCGTGGCGGCCGTGGGGATCCCGCGGATTCGCGCTTCGGTGAGCATCGAGACCCTGTTCACGCCGGCCAGTCGGGTGATCCGCGACTACGCTTGGCTCGAGGAGGCGATCGGGCCGCTGGTGCCGGTCGAGGTCGTGCTCCGCTTCCCCGACGATTCCCCCATCCGGCCGGCGGAGAGGCTCGACATCGTCCGCGAGGTGGGAGAGGCGCTCTCGGGCATGCCGGGCGTCAGCGGCGTCCTTTCGGCGGCCACGTTCCTCCCCGATCTCGACGTCGGCTCCGGGCTCCGCGGCCAGGCGACCCGATCGATCGCCGCCCGGAAGCTCCAGCAGAGTCTCTCCGGCCTCGACGACATGCGGATCGTGCGGAATGTCGACGGCGAGCAGCTGTGGCGCGTGACGGCCCGGACCTCGGCGCTCTCCGGCATCGACTTCGGGGACTTCCTCGGCGCGGTCCGCTCCAGAATCGACCCCATCATCGCCACCCATGGCGGCGCGGATCGCGGCGTGGTCGCCGACTCCACCGGCGCCATGCCGCTCATCAACGCCATCCAGAAGACGCTCCTCTCCGACCTGTTCTCGAGTTTCCTCTCCGCCTTCGCCGTCATCACGCTGATGATGATCGCCGTAGAACGCGATGTCGTGGCCGGGCTCGTCTCGATGATCCCCAACGTGTTCCCCACGATCCTCATGTTTGGGTTCCTCGGCTGGGCAGGCACGGCCCTCGACATCGGCAGCGTGATGACCGCATCGATCGCGCTGGGGATGGCAATCGACGGCACGCTCCACTTCCTCACCTTCTTCCGCCGTGGGCTCCGCACCGCACCGGCCGGGGCAGACGCCAAAGACCGGCGCCAGCGACGCGTGGCAGCCGTCCACGGCGCGTTCCGGCATTCGGGAGCCGCGCTCACCGAAAGCTCGATCGTGTGCGCGTGCGGCATCCTCATGTTTGCCTGGAGTTCGTTTGCGCCGACGAGCCGATTCGCCTGGCTGCTGGCGATCCTCATCGCCGCAGCCCTCGCCGGCGACCTCGTTCTCCTCCCGGCACTCCTCGTCGGCCGGTCAGGGCGCTTCTTCCGGGCCCTGGCGCCGGTCGATGACAGCCGGCCAGCGACGCCGGTGCCATGACATGATCGGCACGCCCGTTCACACCCAGCGGCCGCGGGCGATGCGCTCGACGGCCACGGCGAGCCGATCGATCTCTTCGATCGTGTTGTAGAAGGCCAGCGACGGCCGCACCGTGGCCTCGAGACCGAAATGCCGCAGCGAAGGCTGGGCGCAGTGGTGACCGGCCCGAACGGCCATCCCCTCGCGATCGAGGGCCCGACCGATCTCGATCACGTCGCGACCGGGGATCACGAACGACAACACGCCGACCTTGGCCCGGGCCGTGCCCACCAGGCGCAGGCCGGGAATCGCCCCCAGGCGGGCGGTGGCGTGCTCGAGGAGGAGATGCTCCTGGGCGGCGATCCGCTCCCTCCCCACCGCCGTGACGTAGTCGAGGGCAGCGGCCAGGCCGATCGCGTCGGCGATGTTCGGCGTGCCCGCCTCGAACTTCGCCGGGGCATCGGCGTAGACGGTCTTCGCAAACGTCACGTCGCGGATCATGTTGCCTCCCCCCTGCCAGGGCTGCATCGACCCCTGCGCGTCGGCCGAAGCCCATACGGCGCCAATCCCGGTGGGGCCGAAGATCTTGTGCCCGGAGAAGACGTAGAAATCGCAGCCGATGCGGCGGACGTCGACGGGGAAGTGCGACACCGACTGGGCCCCGTCGACGAGGACGCGCGCGCCGTGGGCCTTCGCCATGCCGGTCATCGCCTCGACCGGAAGGATCGTCCCCAGGCTGTTGGAGGCATGGGTGAGGGCGACGAACTTCGTCCGGGCCCCGAGCAGCGCCGCATAGGCCTCGAGGATCACTTCCCCCCGGTCGTCGATCGGGGCCACGCGGATCACTGCCCCGGTCCGCTCCGCGAGCATCTGCCAGGGAACGATGTTGGCGTGGTGCTCGACTTCGGTGAGGACGATCTCGTCGCCGGCCGAGAAGCGCGCGCCGCAGGCGTTGGCGACGAGGTTGATCCCCTCGGTCGTGCCGCGGACGAAAATGATCTCCTCCGAGCTCGCCCCACCGAGGAACCGCTGCACCGTGGCTCGCGCCCCTTCGTAGGCGTCGGTCGAGCGCGCCGCGAGGGTGTGGGCGCCGCGGTGAATGTTCGAGTTGTCGGTGGCGTAGTAGCGGGAGATGGCCTCGATCACCTGACGCGGCTTCTGGGTCGTGGCGGCGTTGTCGAACCAGGCCAGCGGCTTGCCGTTGATCTTCTGGTGGAGGATGGGGAAATCACGCCGCACCCCCTCGACATCGAAGGCCCCATACCGGGCGGGGCTGCCATTCACGGCCACAGCTGCAGCACGGATCGCTGCGGCAGCAGCCTCGAGGGAGGGATCATGCCCCTGGAAGCCCGCACTGCGATCGCCGGGGGATGCGTCAAGGCCCCGGATCCGCGACACGAACGACTTGAGCCCCGCGTAGGGATCGGCCGCAGCACGCTCCGCAGCGTGCTGGGATAGTGCTTGGGGGGCGTGGAACGTCTCGGGAACACCGGCCGGAAAGGCCGCCGGCAGGACAGGCAACCGGGGCTCGGCGGCTGGAGGGGGCGGCGAGGCGCCCCCCGTCGCGTCGGCCATGAGGCGGGCGGCGATGCGCGTCAGATCGGCACTCGTCGGCTCGTGGATCGACACGGGAAGGGGGGCTGGCATGCTGCTGCGGACTCCCGGGGAGGTGGGTGCCAGAGGATGGAGCGGGACGCAGAGGCGTGTCAGATCCCGTCCCCGGCCTCGTGGCTGCGGCGACGGCGGTGCTCGTAATCGTGGTAATAGCCAACTTCCACATTTTCGAGGACACCGAGGGCGTCGTCGGTGAGGACGGCCATGGAGAAATAGTTCGTGAGCAGATAGGAGGCGACCCCGAGGCTGTCGAGGCCCATGAGGCGCGCCGACAGGCTCGGCATGATCTCGCCGGGGATCCCCATCTGGTGCAGCCCAATCACCCCCTGATCCGCCTCGCCCGTTCGCACGAGCAGGATGCTCGTCGTGCCGAGTCGCTGCTGGAGCCGCGAGCGACCGTTGACCTCGAGCTTGTCACAGGGCACGATCGGCACACCCCTCCAGGTAATCACCGGCGTCCCGAACAAGTCCGCCGTCACGGGGGGAACGCCGCGCCATGTGCATTCCCGCTTGAAGGCCGCGATCGCCTGGGGGTGAGCGAGGAAGAAGCTCGGCTTCTTCCACACCAGCGCCAGAAGCTCGTCGAGATCGTCCGGCGTCGGTGCCCCATACCGCGGGCTGATCCGCATCGCGGGATCGACCGAATGGAGCAGCCCGAACTTCGGGTTGTTGACCAGCTCCCACTCCTGACGCTCCTTGATCCCCTCGATTGTCAGACGCATCTGCTCTTCGAGCTGGTCGTACGGGCCGTTGTAGAGATCCGACACCCGCGTGTGCACGCGCACCACCGTCTGCACCGCCAGAAGCGAATACTCCCGCGGCGTCGCCGAGTAGTCGACGAACGTCTCGGGGATCTCCACGTTCTCCGCGAAGCCACTCACGAGATCGATGTTCCGCTCGCCGTAGCGGTTGACCGTCGATTGCAGCTCTCGATGCTCCGCGAGCGCGCGGAGGAAATC
>CANGGC010000072.1 GCA_947453125.1 Planctomycetaceae bacterium
GCCAGCACGATCGCCAGGGAATAGACCTCCTCGCCCGACGACGAGGCGGCACACCAAAACCGCAGCGGCCGCATCCCGGCGATCGACTTCTCCGCCAGCCGGGGGAGGAGTTGCCGGGTGAGGAGATCGAAGTGCGACGACTCGCGGAAGAAGTGGGTGTGGTTGGTGGAGATCAGATCGATGAGGGCATCGATCTCGTCAGCCCCCTGCGGGGATTTTAGCAAAGCGCAGTAGTCGGCGTAATCATCGATCTGCAGGGCTTGAAGCCGCTGCCGCAGCCTCCCGGCCACGAGCGTCTGCCGGTCCGGCCCGAGCCGGATCCGGCTGTGCTCGTAGACGAGGTTGGCGATGAAGTCGTAAGCCTGCGACGTGAGCGGGGCTTCGGAGGGAAAAATCATGGCGGCGGTGAGCGGAATCCCGGGGGATCCGCCAAACAGGGGACTCCATTCTCTCTTCCCCGCGGCCGACAGGCCGCGGAGCCCTGACCGCAGATCCAGGCGCCCTGGCCGCAGATCCAGGCGCCCTGACCGCAGATCCGGGCGGCCTGACCGCAGGTCCAGGCGCCCTGACCGCTGGTCCGCGGGGCCCTGACCGCTCGTCCGGGGGCTTCGCTCAATCATACGCCCCCCGGACGATCACGGCTTTGCTCCGTCGCTGAAGTCCTCGGCTCAAAACTTCGTGAAGTTGCGGTCTTCCTGGTCGCCGTCGCCCGGCATCGGGATCTGCATCCCCCCCGACTTGCCGGCGTCGGTGAGGCCGCGGATCGGCGCCCCCGACCGCACTGCGGGGCGGAGCTTGCGGGCCTGAGGCGCATCGACCGTCCGCAGGGTCGATCGCATCTGCGGGGCCCGTCCCCCGCCAAACCCGGTGCTGTGGGTTGTGCCGGTGACGAGCGAGCGGAGGTAGGCGACCGTGTCCTGCATCGTGTGGGCCTGGCTGTTGAGCTGCTCGGCGGCCGAGGCACTCTGCTGGGCGTTGGTGGCGTTGCCCTGGGTCACCTTGTCGAGCTGCGTCATCGCCACCCCGACCTGCTGGATCCCCTGCGACTGCTCCTTGGCAGCCGTCGAGATCTCGGCCACCAGGGCGTCGGCGGCGGCCACCTTTTGGACGATCTCGTCGAGCGATTCCCCCACCTTGCCGCAGCTCACCGAGCCGCGCTGGCTGTTGGCGATCGCCGCCTCGATCTTCTCGGCCGTCTCCTTGGCGGCAGCGGCAGAGCGCTGGGCGAGCGACCGGACCTCGTCGGCAACAACGGCAAATCCCGCTCCAGCCTCGCCGGCTCGGGCTGCCTCGACGGCGGCGTTGAGGGCGAGGATGTTGGTCTGGAAGGCGATCTCGTCGATGTTCTTCACGATCTTCGCCACCTCGGCACTCGAAGCTTCGATGGCGTGCATGGCGGTGTTCATGTCGACCATCGTCTGGGCCCCCGACTGGGCGGCGACCCGGGCCTGGTTGGCGAAGGCCTTCGCCTTCTCGGCGTTGTCGGCGGTGTTGCGGATCATCACCGACATCTCCTCGAGTGCCGCGCTCGTCTCGGCGACGCTCGAGCCCTGCTCGTTGCATCCCTCGGCGAGCGACTGACTGGCGGCCGAGAGCTGGCCGGAGGCGGAGGCGGTTTGCGTTGCCCCTTCCTCGAGCGAATCGGAGATCGAGCCCAAGGCGCCGCTGACGGCGCGGATGATCGCCCAGCCGATCAGGGCGCCGATGCTGGCGGCGGTGATCAGGAGGGGAAGGATGATCCAGAAGCTCGAGGTGACCTTCGCGGCGGCAAACTTCGCTTCATCCTCGGCGAGCTTGATGTTGTAATCGATGTCGTCGTTGAAGCCCTTCGTCGTCTGATCGAGGGTCGAATCGATCTCGGTGCGCAACAGGTTTTGCGCCTCCAGTTCGCTCTTCGAGCGGATCAGGCCGAGGGCCCGGTCGGCGGCGCCCAGGAACGACGTCCGCGCGGTCGCGGCGAGCTTGAAGAGCCGCTCGTCCTCCTTGTCGGAGAAGAGCTTCTCGTAGGCCCCCATGAGATCGTCGGCCGACTTGCGGTTGGTGCCGAAGGCCGCTTCGGCGGCGGCGACGGCCTTGTCGTCGGTGGCGAAGTCGACGGCTTTGCGCACCTGGCGGGCCGACTCGTTGTTGAATTGGATGATCTTGTTGAGCGTCACCACCGACGGCACCGAGTTGCTCGCCAGATTGAAGACGTTGGTATTGATGTCGCGCACCCGCCACAGGCCGACGAGCCCGAGGATGATCGAGAGGACGACGAGGGTGATGAAGCCGAACGAGATCCGGCGGGGAATGGTCCAGGTGCTCATGGCGGTGAAGTCCGTTGATCAGGAGGCGTGGGAAGAGGAGGGGAGGCCGAGGGCCTGGATGGCGATCGTGCCGTCCACGGCGGAGATCTTGTCGAGGTCGATGAGTGTCTTGACGCCGGTGCCCGATTTGGCCATTCCGGTGATGAACATCGAGTCGATGGCGCCGCCGAAATCGGGCGTCGGCTCGATGTCGGCGATGGCGAAGTTGGCCACCTCCTCGACCCCGTCAACGATCACGCCGTAGAGCCGCGTGCCGCCGCCAGCCGCGGCGATCTGCGTGACGACGATGCAGTTGCGCTCGGTGTCTGTGGAGATCGGCAGGCAGAACTTCGACCGCAGATCGACCAGCGGGATCACCTTGCCGCGGAGGTTGATCACTCCTTTGACATGCTCCGGCATGTTGGCCACCGGCGTGATCGGGCAGAGGCGGATGATCTCGCGCACTTTCAGCACCGGAATCCCGTACGACTCCTTGCTCAGCGTGAAGGTGAGGTATTTGCCCGGCAGGGCGCCGGTCGCTCCCTGGTGGGAGCTGTGGTGCGTGGAGGGATGGGCTGTCATGGATCGATTCCGGCGGGCTGACGAAGGGGCTGGACGGGGGGAAGACCTGGGCGACGAAGCGATCAGGCCGCCTCGCCGTTGTTGCGGGACTTGAGTTTCACCAGGGCGTTGATGTCGAGGATCAGGCCGACGCGGCCATCACCGAGGATCGCGGCGCCGGCAAACTCCGTCTGATGGCGGAACATTTCGCCGAGGCTCTTGATCACCACTTCCTGCTTGCCGATGAGTTGATCGACGAGGAGGCAGCGCGAGTCCTGCCCCGCCTCGACGACGACGACGATGCCATCGGTGGGATCGAGGGCGGTGTGTGGCGTGTTGAGGTGGCGACCGAGCCGGAGGATCGGCGTCAGCCGGCCGCGGACGCTGACCACCTCCCCGCGCCCCTGGACTTGCGTCACCATGCCGGGGAGCGGCCGGAACGACTCGCGCACCGACAGCGTCGGGATCACGTAGCGCTCCTCGCCAATGCCGACGAGCAGCCCTTCGATGATCGCAAGCGTGAGTGGCACATAGAGCGTGAACGTCGTCCCCTCCCCCTCGACGGAGTCGATCTCGATCTTGCCGCGCATCTTCTCGATGTTGCGGCGAACGACATCCATGCCGACGCCCCGCCCGGAAAGATCGGTGACCTTCTCGGCGGTGGAGAAGCCGGCAGCGAAGATGAGGTCGAAGATCTCGCGTTCGTCGAGGTTTTCATCCGCCTTGATGATTCCGCGCTCGATCGCCTTCTTGCGGATCTTCGCAGCGCTCAAGCCCCGGCCGTCGTCCTCGATCTGGATGACGATGAAGCCCCCCTGATGGAAGGCGCGGAGGGTGATCGTGCCGGCGGCCGGCTTGCCCGCGGCGACGCGGGCCTCGGGCATCTCGATGCCGTGGTCGGCCGAGTTGCGGATCATGTGGACGAGCGGGTCGCTCAATTCCTCGACGATGTTGCGGTCGAGCTCGGTGTCTTCCCCCTCGAGCGACAAGACGATCTCCTTCCCCTGCTGGAGGGCGAGATCGCGGACGAGCCGCGACATCTTCTGGAAGGTGTTGCGGATCGGCACCATCCGCAGCGACATCGCCGTCCGCTGGAGATCGGAGGTGATGCCGCGGAGCTGGCCGAGGCAGCGGGAGAGGTGGGCGCTAGTGATCGCCTTGAGCTCGGGATTTTGCACGACCATCGATTGCGCGATGACAAGCTCGCCGACGAGATCGATGAGGCCGTCGAGCTTGACGGTGTCGACGCGGACGATGCCCGACCCGACGGCCGGCGCGGCGGCCTGCTGACTGGCGGCTTGTTTCTTCGCCACCGGCGCGGCAACAGCCGCCGCCGGCGCTGCCAAGGCCGGCTCGCTGCGGGCGGGCTCGGCTGCGGGGGACGGAGCCGGGGCGTGGAAGATGGCGGCAAAATCGGCTTCAACGGCGGCCGCGACCGCCGGTGCGGCCTGCGGAGCAGCCGGCGTCTGCGGAGCGGACGGCGCCTGCGGAGCAGCCGGAGCTTGCGCAACGGCCTCCGCCTGCGGAGCGGCCGGCATCGGCTTCACGGCTGCCGGAGGCTGGGCAGCCGGAGCTTTCGAACCTGCGGCGAGGAGAGCGTGCACGTCATGGATCAGCTGCGGGATCGGCAGATCGATCGTTCTTCCCGCATCGACGCCGGCGATCTGATTGGAGAGCTCGCCGACGAATCGCTTGAGGATGTCGGAGCCGGCGAGGATCACCGTGATCGAGTCGCTTCCGAGCTGGTAATTGCCCCGCCGGGCGGCGTCGAGCATCGACTCCAGCTCATGGGCGAGCTGCTGGAGCACCATGAGCTTCATCACCCCGACGTTCCCCTTGAACGTATGGAACGCCCGGAAGAGCGAGTCGAGGGAGGAGGAGTCGGTCGGGTTGACTTCGAGAACGAGCACGCCTTGCTCGATGTCCTGGAGCAGATCCTGGGCCTCGGCGCAGAACAGCTGGAGCATCTCCGGATCGGAATCGGGAGGGACGACATCAACCGTCTGCTCGGGGAGAAGCTCTGCGGTCCGTGCTGCCGGTCGCGGTGCGGCGGCTGCTAGAGGGGCGCCTGCCGTGTTCGGGGCGTCCACGGCGGGAGCCGGAGGGGCGACTTCCGGCGTCTTCCAGCCTTCGGGAAGGGCTGGATAGGAGAGCTGGTATTCCCACGACATCACCGCCGCGTCGATCCACGGCTGCCAATCGCCGAGCCTGGCGATGCAGACCGACGAGAGCTTATTGTCGATGGCGACGCGCTCGTCGATCCATTGCCGGACGGCATCCATCCCGGCACGGATCTGCTCCGGTTCCGATCCCCCGAGGATCGCTTCCAGCTGACGGACGAGCTCATTGATCCCGTCGATCCCGTTTTCCTTCACGGAATCGACGAAGGCGAGTTCCAGGCCGATCTGCTGGATGACCTTCTTCGCCTTGCCGATGATTTCGAATCGCTCAGTGGACATGGCGCCGATTCGTCGTTGTGGTGGCCGGGCGTTCCCGCGCTACCGAGGGCCAGAAAGAAATGGCGTGAAGGGAAGGGAATAACAGCCGTCGGAACACTGGCAAGCAAACAGTCATTCCCCGGGAACGTGCCCGTGGAATGCCTGATCGCTGTCCCCCGACATCCGCCAAATGCCGGTAAAGTTTTCCGATCTCACTCAGACCCTACTTCCGAAAAAGTGGTCACGCAACCAGCCGAAGGCCTTTTTCTTCCGGCGAAAAGGCATTTGGGACGAAACGGGCAGAATCGGGGACGAATGGGCAGCGGGAGGGACGAAACGGGCAGCGGCCGGGACGAAATGGGCAGCGGTTGGGGCCAGACCGCAAGGCTGAGCTCGGATATCCGCGGCCGCCGTGGGCGCCGCGCCAGCTGATCGCAGCCGTCAAAGTTTGCCCCGGCGAAGAATCGGATGTAGCGTTCGAGGAAGATTTCGCGACTGTGCCGGCCTCCTGGCGGATGGCTGCCGTTTCGTCGCGTCCCGTCTGCCGGCACCGGCCAAATCCCTCTCGCTTGGCCTTCTGCAAACTCCCAAAGCCCCACGCAGGTGTTCTGTCCATGAGCGCATCCACGGCCACCTCCACTCCGCAGCGGATCGGACTCGGGTTTCTCGGCATCATCGCCGTGTCGCTGCTCCTCGGCCTGTGGGCGATCGCGCAGATCTTCGCCATCAACCAGAACGTCAACACGCTGGCGACCAACTCGATCCCCTCGGTCGTCGCGCTTAACAAGATCATCCAGCAGAATGCCGCGGCCGATCGGGCGCTGCGGAAGGTGGTTGAAGGGCTCGTCGATGCCCGTGTTGCCGGCGGCGACGAGGCGACCTTCCGGACGGCCAGACAGGATGGGGACAGGCTCTGCGAGGACTACGAAAAGCTGTTCTCCGATGCCGAGGACGAACGGCTCTTCAAGAACGCGCAAGCCGCCCGCAAAAACTACTTCGCCGCCGCCGACAAGGTGCTCGGGTTTGCCCGGATCCAGAAGGCGGAGGACGCCGTCGCCTGCCTCAAGGCCGAAGTCGACCCGGCCGTCGATCCGAGCGTCGACGGCTTCAACAAAGACATCGACTACAACATCAAACTCAGCCAGAAAGAGGCTGAAACCGCGGGCGCAAAGGTGAGCCGGTCGCTGTGGACGATCGTGCCGGCCCTCCTCCTGGCGACGCTCCTGGGCCTGGCTGTCGGCTGGAGCACCGTCCGTTCGACCCAGGGCGCGCTTGACTCGATCAATACCGCGATCCAGGCGGGCATCGACAAGACGAATCAAGCCCTCGCCGGGATTTCCGACTCGCTCCAGGAAGGGGCCGATCAAACGGCCTCGAGCGCCGGCCAACTCTCGAGCGCCAGCCGCTCGCTGGCCGCGAGCACGAGCGAGCAGAGTGCCTCGGTGACCGAGGCGAGCGCGTCGCTCGAGGAGATCTCGGCGATGATCCGGGCGACGGCCGAAAACGCTTCGAAGGCGAAGGAGTTTGCCGGTCAGGCCCGCGGCGCGGCCGAGGTGGGCAAGCAGACGATGGAGGAGATGAAGCTGGCGATGAAGTCGATCGAGGTCTCGAGCCTCGACATCGCCAAGATCGTGAAGAATATCGACGAGATCGCCTTCCAGACGAACATCCTCGCCCTCAACGCCGCCGTCGAAGCAGCCCGGGCCGGCGAGGCCGGGGCCGGGTTTGCCGTCGTGGCCGACGAGGTTCGCTCGCTCGCCCAGCGCTCCGCGGCGGCCGCCAAGGAAACCGCCGACAAGATCGAGGCGGCGATCGCCAACAGCCAGCGCGGCTCGCGGAGCTGCAGCAATGTCGGCGAATCGCTCGAGCAGATCGTCGAGCGGGTTGCGGCCGCCGATGTCCTCGTCGCCGAGATCGCCTCCGCCGCCCGGGAGCAGTCGCAGGGGATCCGGCAGGTGGGGGTGGCGATGACGCAGATGGACAAGGTGACTCAGGGGAATGCCGCTAGCGCCGAGCAGAGCTCGAGCGCCGCCGAAGAGCTCACGAACCAAGCCCAGCTGCTCCAGGAAAACGTCGAGCAACTCCAGACGCTGATCGCGAGCACGTCGCAGTCGGCCGGCACCGCCGCCTCCTACCGGCCGGCACGGGCCAGCCGGCCAGCAGCACAGCGGGCCGCAGTTCGCCAGGCTCCGCCATCCCGGGCCACCGTCGAGGCCCGTCGCCAGGCCCCGCACATCGTCATGCCCGACGACGATCCCGACGCCACCAACTTCCGCAGCTTTTGAGCGGCGGAATGTGAACCGCCATGCCCACGGTCAGGCCGGGGCCCGTTCGGATTGCCGCGAGAAGAATTGCCGCATCATCCGCGACAGCTGCCCGGTGAGCCCGGCGACCGCTTCTTCCTTGGCGGGGATCGATACCTGGCTGTGGATCGATTCGAGGGCGATCTTCCGCTCCGAGACAGCTCTGGCGAGGCGATCGGCAATCACGGGGCGGCGATCGATGAGCTGGGCGACCGTTTCCCGGGCGAGCTCGTAAATCAGTACCGGCGTGGCCGTGCGGACGTCGGCCCGACGTGGCTCGCCGGTGAGGAGCGACATTTCCCCGAAGAAATCCCCGGGGCCGAGGGAAGCGACCCGCATCGGATCGTCGGTCGGCTTCGGTCGGACAAGCACGTCGAGCGTCCCTTCAGCGATCACGTAGAGGGTGTCCCCTTCGTCCCCCTGGGCGATGACGAGGGTGTTGGCGGGAAGCATGAGCCGGCGGAGGTCTCCGGCCAGCGCGAGACGGTCGGAAGCTTCGAGCGAGGCAAACAGGGCCGTGCGCGAGAGCAGGGCAGCCCTCGTCTCGGTGGTCGCATCGACATCTTCTCGCTCAGGGAGCCGTTCGTAAAACACCTCGGTCTTCTCGATCGCGGGGGCCAGTCCGGCCACGGCCATGTGCTGGAGCACCCGGGTCATGACGGCATCGCGGGCCGAGGCGGGAGAGAGAGGATTCCACGGCTCGATCCAGTAGCGGATCAGATA
>CANGGC010000073.1 GCA_947453125.1 Planctomycetaceae bacterium
CCCATCTCCGCGACACCCATCTCGGCGGCGAGGTGTTTCAGTTGGTGGCGGCGGGGGATTTCTTTGTGGCGCCGTCGGCCAATGGGAAGGTCCACCTCTTCAAGCTGCAGGATGGGGAGAAGGTGCGCGAATACGACACCGGGACCGGGCGGCGGTTGATCTCCGTGGCTGCGAGTGTGCCATTCGATCTTGTCGCCGCCGGCACGCAGGACGGGTGGGTCGTCGTCTGGAAGCTCTCGACGGCTGAGCGTCTGGCGGAGTTTCCCCTGAAGCCGTGACGTCGCTGGTCGAAAGAGCTCACGCCAGCCCGTCGAAGAACACGCGCCGGGCGGTGTTTCTGAGGATGTCGAGGCGCTCTTCGCGCGAGAGGAAGTCGAGCCTGTCGCGGACGAGCGCGAGCGACGCCTCATAGGAATGCGCTTCGCCCGCCGGGCCTTGGTCGAGCTGGTAGGGGCAGTCGGTGGCCCACATCAGCCGCTTCGCGCCGTAGGCGTCACGGAGACGGCGCATCATCGGTGCAAGGTCGTCGTAGGGGGGCTGCTTCGCGCCCAAGGCATAGAAGGCCGACACCTTCACGTTCACCTGCGGATGATCGGCGAGCTTGACGAGTCGGTCGAGGTCGGCCTGAGCGTCGGGCGTGCCGAGCCCCCCCTTCATCCCGAGCCTGGCGAAGTGGTCGATGACGACCGGCGTCTTGGGGTACCGGGCCACCTGCGCAGCGATCGCCGGCAAGGCGTCGGGGTCGGCGAGGAGGCACATCGCCAGGTTCTCATCCGCACCGCACTCCCACATCGCCTGCATGCCGGCCGAATCGGCCCACGCTTGTGCATTCTTGCGGTTGGCATAGAGCCGGAAGCCGCGGACGCCGCGCTCTTTCAGGGCCTTCATTTCGGCGGCAACGCCCGGCTTGTCGTGATCGACGATTGCCACGCCGGCAAAGGCCGGCGCGTGGCGGTGGATGCAGTCGAGCATGTAGGAATTGTCGAAGCCGTAGAAGCTCATTTGGATGAGGACCACGCGCGACACCCCGTGCGGCCGGCAGGTGGCCAGAAGCTCTTCGGCGGTGAAGCTCGCCGGCAGCATGTCCGCTTTCGTGAACGCTGCCGCGAGTGGCCAGGCGGCGATGTCGGGCGACCAGACATGGACATGGGCATCGACGAGATCGGTAAAGCCGTCGTCGGCGGCAAAGGCCGGTGGCGCGCCGGGGCCAGCCAATCCGGACCCGAGGCTGATGGCGGTCGTTGCCAGAAAAGCCCGTCTTGAAACGTCGGTCATGTCGCGGTCTCCCTCGTGGCTGTCAGCCCGCCGTCACTCGTAGCGCCGGGAAAACTCCCGGTAGAACTCCGCCGCCATTTCGACCTGATGGATATCGACATATTCGACCGCGCCGTGGGCCTGATCGATGCTCCCCGGGCCGAAGACGATGCAGTCGAGGCCGTGCCGCGAGAGCTTGCTGGCGTCGCTGCCATAGGGGACGCCGGCCGGTTCGCCGTCGAGCCCGAGATCTTGGGCCACCTCCGAGGCGAGCGTCGTCGCGCGGGCGTCGGCTGGCGTCTCGAGCGCCTCGTCGACGAGGAACGGCGGGATCATCTCGGCCTGCACCGTGGGATCGTCGCCGGCCATCCGGTCGAGGATCGCCTGATACGCGGCAAGGACGTCGGCCGTCCGCTCCCCCGGCAGGAGGCGACGGTCGATCTGGAGAGCGCAGCGGTCGGGGACGAAGTTCACCTGCACGCCCCCGCCGATGAGGCCGATGTTGCCGGTGGCTGGGCCGAGAAGGGGATGGGGGCTGGATGCCAGGGCGGCGTGGAGGAGATCGACCTCGCGGATGAACGCGGCTGAGTGACTGATGGCGTTGATGCCGAGGTGGGGCTTCGAGGAATGGGCAGCGCGGCCGTGGAAGACGATCTCCCACCGCACCACCCCCTTCGTCGCCACGACGACGCGCATCTCCGTCGGTTCGGCGACGATGGCCGCGCGGCGCTTCAGGCTCGCATGCGTCGTCGGGAGATCGTCGCACAGCCGCGTCACACCCCGAAACAGATACTCCTCGTCGATCACCGCCGCGAGCCAGATGTCGCAGGGGGGCGTGATCCCCGATCGATGAATGTCGAGCACGGCGTGGAGCATCCCGGCGAGGCCGGCCTTGGTGTCGCACGAGCCGCGGCCGTAGATCCGGCCGCCGTCGATCACCGGAGCGAACGGGGGGATCGTCATCCCGGCGATGCTGACGACATCCATGTGGGCCTCGAGCACGATCTGTCGGGAGCGGTCGCGGCCGGGGACGATCCCCACCACGTTGTCGCGCCCCGGGAGAACCTCGGTGCGTCGGGACTCGATCCCCGCCGCCCGGAGTCGCCCGTCGACATAGTCAGCCACGCCCCCCTCGCCGGGCCCGCCAAACTCCGGATTCACGCTGTCGATCCGGACCAGATCGGCGAGGGTGGCGATGACGGGGGAGGTCATGATTCTGTGGTCTCTTGGTGATTAGCCCGGAGTGGTACGGAGGATCTCCCGCACGACCCGGCCGGCGACATCGGTGAGGCGGTAGTCGCGGCCGGCGTGACGGAAGGTGAGACGCTCGTGGTCGACTCCGAGGGCCGCGAGCATCGTCGCGTGGAGGTCGTGGGTGTGGACGGCGCCGTCCACCGGCAGGATGCCATGCTCGTCCGACTTCCCGTGAACGAGCCCTCCCTTGATACCACCCCCGGCCATCCAGGATGAGAAGACGAGGTTGTGGTGCTCGCGGCCGGGGTGATCGGCCGTCTGGTGGAAGGACGTCCGTCCGAACTCGCTGGTCCAGACGACGAGCGTCCGCTCGAGCATCCCCCGGCGTTTGAGATCGGTGATCAGGCCGGCAATCGGCTGGTCGATCGCCCGGGCGAGTTTTTCGTGGTCGGCCATGTTGCCGTGCGAGTCCCAGTTGTTGCTCGAGCCGACGTCGATCAGCTCGACAAACCGCACGCCGCGCTCGGCGAGCCGGCGGGCAACGAGGCACTGCCAACCGAAGCCCTGCGTCGCGCCGCGCTCGAGGCCGTAGAGGCGCAAGGTCTCTTCGGTCTCCCCAGAGAAATCGAAGACCTCCGGCGCCTCCCGCTGCATCCCGAAGGCGGTCTGGAAGGAACGCAGTCGCGCTGCCAGCGCCCCGTCCCCGTCGCGCTTGTGGAGGTGGGCGGAGTTGATCCGAGCGAGGAGGTCAAGCTCCAGCCTCTGGATCGCCGGCTGGGAGGCAAGCGACTTGAGATTCGGGAGTGGCTCGGCGCTGGGACACACATGCGTTCCCTGATGGCAGCCAGGGAGAAAATCGCTCCCCCACGTCTGGGCGCCGGCATACGGGGCCGCCGGGGCGACGACGACAAACGACGGCAGGTTTTCATTCTCCGTGCCCAAGCCGTAGCTCACCCAGGCGCCGTGGCTCGGCCGGGCGAATTGGGCGGAGCCGGTGTGGGCGGCGAGGGTTCCCTTGTCGTGGCCGTCGCTGTCGCAGTGCATCGCATTGAGGATGCAGAGGTCGTCGATGACGCCGCCGATCGCAGGAAAGAGATCGCTCACCCGGGTGCCGCTGCGGCCGTACGGCTTGAATCCCCACCGCGGCTTGATGAGGAAGCGTTCGAAGGCCCCTGGCTTGTTGAGCCAGCGCGAGGCGGTGATCGACTTGCCGTGGTCGGCGAAAAGCTGCGGCTTGAAGTCGAAGGTGTCGACGTGCGACACGCCGCCGGTGGAGTAGAGGAAGATCACCCGGTCGGCGGTGGCAGGGAAGTGCGGCGGATGCGGCGCGAGTGGATCGAGGGCTGCGGCGGCCGATGACGATTCGGCGAGCAGGCCGAGAAGCGCCGTGGAAGCAAGGCCACGGCCGATCGAGTCGAGCCAGGCTCGGCGGGAGATCGCGGCGGCGGTCAGGGGATCACGGTGCTGCGTCATGGCGATCAGTCGACAAACAGAAAGGGATTGGCGGTGAGGATGACACGGGCGAGCGCCCCCCAGGCATCGCGCTCGGGTGTCCCCGGCGTCTCCGACATGACCCGTGCGAGGAAGTCGTCCATGCCGGCGAGCTCGTCGGCGTCGGGCTCGCGCCCCCAGGCGAGCGTTGCCGCCGTGCGGAGCCGGGAGTCGCGGTCGCTCGCCGCGGCGAGGATCCGCTCGGCGAAGGCGGTGCCTGCCCGGTGGACGAGGGGGGAGTTCATGAGAAACAGGCTCTGCGTCGGCGTGATCGTGGCGTCGCGGACAGCGACGCTCTGGTTGGGATCGGCCCCGTCAAAGAGCGCGAGGAAGGGGTGCCGCCGGTTGCGCTGCATCATGAGATAGACGCTGCGGCGGTCGGATTCGTAATGGTCGTGTGGCCCGTGAAACGGCTGGTGGATCGTGAACGCCCAGGTGTCGACGGCCGGGAAAGGGTGGGGCGGCGGTGAGGAGCGATCGAGGAGGCCGCTTGTGGAGAGGATCGTGTCGCGCAGCGTCTCGGCGTCGAGCGCGCGGCGGGGCCACCGCGCCAGCCAGAGATTGTCGGGATCGGCAGCGACGGCGGCCGTGGCGCCCTCGGCCGACTGCCGGTAGGTGTGCGAGTGCATGATGAGGCGGTGGAGGTCCTTCACCTTCCAGCCCGAGTCCATGAAGTGGACGGCAAGCCAGTCGAGGAGCTCCGGATGGGAGGGGGCCTCGCCGCGAACGCCGAAATCGCTCGTCGTCGCCACGAGGCCGCGGCCGAAGTGCCACTGCCAGATCCGGTTGACCATCACGCGGGCTGTGAGGGGATTTTCCCGGCGCGTGAGCCAGGCTGCGAGGTCGCGCCGCCCGCTCCCCGCCGCTGGATCGGCAAGTCTGTCGCCGCCGAGGATCTCGAGAAACCGGCGCTGGACCTCGGCCCCGGGCTTGTCGGGCTCGCCGCGGCCCTGGATCCGCGCGTCGGTCGGTGTGCCCTCGGAAACGCCGTAGGCCACCGGGTAAGCGGGCGAGTCGGCGATCGCTTTCCGCCGCGCCGCCAGAGCCTCGACCTCCTTCCCCACAAGCGCCAGCCGCTCGCTGGCATCGGCTGGCGGCAGGGGCTTCACCGCCGGCGGCGCCCCCGGCAGCGGCAAGGGGGCCGCCTGCCGACCGACGTTGTCGATGTCGCGGATCGTGGCCGGGCCGCCGAGAGCACCGAGGCCATCGCAGATGAACGTGTCGATGACGCCGTCCCAGCTCGCAGGGAGCTTCACGTCCGCAAAGGAGATCGGCTCTGGCGACTGGCCCGCCTCCGGGAAGGGGGTGATCGACCCGCTGCCGGTCTTCGCGGCATGGTCGAGCGTCACGCTGACGTGATACCAGCGCCCCGGCTCGAGGGGCGTGACCACGCGCCAGCCGTCGCCATCGCGAAGGGCGAACTCGCGCTGCGTGGCCGAGAGATCGATCGCCGTCGACTCGATGACACCGCGGCCGATGTAGAACCGGCAGGCGCCGGTCGGCTGGTCTGCGGCAGCCGAGGGGATCGTGCGGAAATCAAAACAGACATGGAGCGGCGCACCTGCGATGGCCGTGAGCCGGTCGTCGAAGGTGTGGCGCACCCCTTCGTTCGGTTGCCCGGTGCCGACGCGCACGCCGCGAGTGCCAGCCGGATGGACATGCTGCCAAGGGCTCTGCGCCTCTCCCAGCACGGCATTCGGCCCCGCCGAGAGCCACGGCTTCGCGTTCGGCCCTGTGCCGATCTCCTGGGCCTCGAGATCGAGATCGACGCCCCCGGCGAACGACCTCCCCTCGAGGGCCATCTTCTCCCGCGCCCGCTCGGTGAGCTCCCGATCGAGTATCGCAAGCGCCTCGGCCTTCTCCCGGTCGAGCCGAGCTGCTTCCTCCGGGGGCACCAAGCCCGGGAAGTTGGCCGGCCGCTTCTGCTCCTCGCCGCCGGGGAAGGCCCAGGTGGTGCTCTGGAGGATGCCGTAGAGGGCGTAGTAGTCGGAGGCGGTGACCGGATCGTATTTGTGGTCGTGGCAGCGGGCACAGCCGAGCGAGAGGCCGAGCACCGAGCGGCCGAGGGAGTCGATGCAGTCGGCGAAATCGAGATGCTGGAAATCGCTGTTGGGGGCGTAGCCGTAGCGCTTGCCGACGGCGAGGAAGCCGGTGGCGGTGACGAGATCGGCGTAGTCGGAAGGCTGAGCCTCACGGGCAAGGATGTCGCCGGCGATCTGCCGGGCGAGAAACGCGTCGTACGGCATGTCGGCATTGAAGGCGCGGATCACCCAGTCGCGATAGCTGCCGGCTTCGCGGACGGGGTAGTCGGCGCCGTCGCCGGCAGTGTCGGCGTAGCGAGCGACATCGAGCCAGTGGCGTCCCCAGCGCTCGCCGTAGGCGGGGGAAGCGAGGAGCCGGTCGACGACCCGCTCCCAGGCATCGGCCGCGGTGTCCTCGAGGAAGTCACGGATCTCCGCGGGCGTCGGAGGGAGGCCGGTGAGATCGAGGGTGGCACGGCGGAGGAGCGTGCGTCGATCAGCCAGCGCCGCCGATGGCAGGCCGCGTGTTTGAAGTGCCGCGACGATGAAGCGGTCGATGTCGTTGTTGACCAGTGACGGTTCGGAGACGTCTGGCGGCATCGCGGCCGATGGAGGTGAAAAACTCCACCACGATTCGGCCGCCTCCCGCGCCATGCCGCCAATGCGAGCTTCAAGGACACGCGGATCGACAGCACCGCTGCTGATCCAGGTGGCGAGATCGTCAATCTCGCTGGGGGTGAGGGGGGGCCCAGAGTCCTCCGGAGGCATCGCCGAGACGCCGTCGCCATGCTTTACGGCGCGGAGGAGGAGGCTTCCCTCGCTGTCGCCGGGGACGATCGCCGCCCCGGAGTCGCCGCCACTGGCCCATCCCTGCTGGGAGTCGAGCGCCAGGCCACCGCTGGTCTTGCCGGTGGCGGTCGAATGGCAACTTTGGCAGCGGGCGACCAAGAGCGGCCGGATCCGGCTCTCGAAGAAATCGTCGTCGGCCGCCGGCGACGGGTCTGCCGCGACAAAGAGTATCGCTAAACCAACGACGGGGGAAAAAGGTGCCAGCCACCATTTGCCCCCAGATCCCTGGCTGGCCAATGTTGGCTCGGCAAATGGTGGCTGGCACCTTTTTCGATGCATGGCGGAAGGCGATGGAAAAAGGATAGAAGTCAATCACCCCACGACCCTCCAAGGATACCCCAGGGGATGGAGCCGAGACAGCGTCAATCGGGCCAGGGGGCGACCGCCGCCGTCTGTCGATAACCGCTGTTTCCCGTAGAATCCTTCCCCTGGCATGGTCCATGCGGGAAAGCATCGTGTCGTTCGGGGAAAGCCTCCATGGTCTGTCGTCTCGTCGCCTTCCTGCTCGCGCTCGCTAGCCTCCCTCTCTTGGCCGCTCCTGCGGCCGAATGGAAGCCGGCCGCGGCGCCCCTCATGACCCGCTGGGGGAAGGAAGTCACCCCCGACAACGCCTGGCGCGACTACCCCCGGCCGCAGCTGGTGCGGGAGTCGTGGCTCAATCTCAATGGCTTGTGGGAATATTCAATCGTCGATCGCCCTGCCGGCGACGTCGGCGTGCCGAAGGAAGACGGCCCTCCGCCCCAGGCATGGAATGGAAACATCCTCGTCCCCTTCGCGCCAGAGTCGGCGCTGTCGGGGGTGGGGAAGAGCGTCTCGAAGGAGCAGCTTCTCTGGTACAGGCGCTCGGTCACCGTGCCGGAGGCGTGGCAGGGGAAACGGATCATGCTCCGCTTCGACGCCGTCGACTGGCACTCGAGCGTGTGGCTCAACGGGAAGAAACTCGGCGATCACAGCGGCGGCTCCGATCCGTTCGCGTTCGACGTCACCGCGCATTTAAAGCCCGGTGCCAATGAACTCGTCGTTCGCGTCTGGGATCCGTCGGATGAGGGGCCGCAGCCGCGCGGGAAGCAGAAGCTCAAGCCCGAGGGGATCTGGTACACGCCCGTCAGCGGCATCTGGCAGACGGTGTGGATGGAGCCGGTGCACGAGCGTCACATCAGCGGCGTCTATCCGTTGGCCGATGTGGAGCGCGGTGAGGTCGAGTTCACGATCGACCTCGCCGGGCAGGCCGCAACTGGTCCGACAGCACCGCGCGTTCGCATTGTCGAAGGGAAGGGGGCCGCACGCAAGGTGCTCGGTGAGGGGACTCCCGGCCAGCCGATCCGCTTCGCCGTCAGGGAGCCGCGCCTCTGGACGCCCGACGACCCGCACCTCTACCCCGTCGAGGTCGAACTTGTCGGTGCTGACGGCAGGACGATCGACACCGTCTCCACGTACTTTGCGATGCGCTCGATCGCCATCGGCAAGGACGAGCAGGGGATCCTCCG
>CANGGC010000074.1 GCA_947453125.1 Planctomycetaceae bacterium
AGCGGGGGCTGGAGCGTGGCGAGATTTCCCATCACGCCGTTCTCCACCAGCCGGCCGACATGGGGCATGAGCCCCATGTCGACCAGGGGTGAGATCACTTTCCAGTCCGCCGCATCCCAGCCGACGAGAAGGACGCGACGTTTCTTTTCCATGGCGATCAGGCGGAGACCGTGGTGGGGGAGGCATCGGCCGCACGGAGCTTCCGGCGGCGTTCGAGCATGGCAAGCGACCCGATCACGAGCGACATCACGCTCCCGGCCGAGGCCGGGTCGATCTCGGGAACGGCGGAGGCACCGGTGTCACCGACGTTGATCGAGGCTCCTGGGGTGCTTTCGTAGTAGGCGTTGGTGATCGTGAAGGCCTCACTAAGTGCGTAGCCCCCGGTTTGCCCGTGAATGTCGATCTGCGCCCAGCCGTAGTGGACGCCGCTCGTATTCGTGAACTTGAAGCCGAAGTAGCCGATGTCTCCGAGCGCCCATCCACTGGCGGCGGCCTCCGGGCTGATCGCGGTTTGGGTCACCATCCCGAAACCCAGCGTGCCAGAGATAAACCGGTTGGCGGTGCCGAGATTCGAGCCAATGGTCACCCCTACCGAGAGCTTCGTCATGGCGATTGTGTTTTCCGCCGGATTGGGAACTCCGTTTTGAGGAAAAACGAACCGACCCGACAAGTTGCCGGGCTGGCCCCCCACGAAGGGGTCTTGCGAAAAGTAAGCGCTCGACTGCGACGAGTACGCATACATTCCAAAGTCGTCGGTGCCATTGCCGTCGATGTCCCAATACGTGTAATCACCCACAGTTGGTGTGAGAGGCACCGTGGTTGACTGGATCGGCGTCGCCTCGGCCGACTGCGGCAAGGCGATGCCGGTGATGGCAGCGCCTGCTCCACTGGCGAGGGCGATTTTCTGGGCGAGGGACATCCGCCGGGGGGCGGTGGGCTCGGGGGTCTGCTTGGTCATACAGGGAATCCTTTCGCTGTCTTCATCACGGGGGGCTTCTCCCCGCCGCTTCCGGGCTGCGGCACGGGAGCCAACGAGCGAGGGCTGGAGAGACGGCGTCTCTCCAGAGCCTTCGCCTCCAGGTAAATAGCCGTCCCCGAGGTTTTTTCTTAAACCGACCGCTTCTTCGATGTTTCGCCCGGGGGCCTTTTCAGGCTGGCGGGGGTGGCTGCAAGTCGAACAGGGGAAGGAGTTTGCGCGGCGTTGGCAGGGGTGGAAAGTGAACAGGTGGCGGGCACCTTTTTCTGACCGCTGACCGAGCCGCTCCCTCCCTCCCCACTCCCTCCCTCCCTTCCTCAGCCAGCCAACCGGAAGCCCGGAAGCGTCGTGATGGTGTCGGCCCCCGCCGGCCAACGTCGCTCCCGGACGAGGTCTTGCTGGGAAGTGTACGCACGTATACAAACAGGGCCTTGGGGCTGGGCCAGGGAAGCCAGCGCAACGAGGACTTTGCCGTCGATGGACTTCACCTGGAATCGCCTCAAGGCGATGGCCAACGAGCGAAAGCACGGTGTGTCGTTCCCGGAGGCAATGACCGTGTTTGGCGATCCGTTATCATTGACTGCGATTGATCCGGAGCATTCGCGTGCCGAGGAGCGGTTTGTGACCATGGGCACGTCGACAGCCGGTCGGCTGCTTGTGGTGATTCATGCGGACTGCGACGACGAAGTGCGGATCATCAGCGCCCGCGTTGCGACCCGGCGTGAGCGAAAGGAGTATGAAGATGGCCGATTCCCCGCGGACGAATGACGACGCCGACCATGAGATGCGCGAGGAATACACCTTCCATTCCTTGCGGGACGTTGTTCGCGGAAAGTATGCCGCCCGCTACGCGGAGCGGATTCGAACCGTACGGCTTGATGCCGATATTGCTGCGGCTTTCCCGGACGAGGAGGCCGTCAATGCCGCGTTGCGGCAGTTCCTTGTGGAACACCCGCGGGAAACCGCTGGGTGAAGGGAAAAGGTGCCTGCCACCCTTTTTCGGCCCCCCACGAACGCCGCAGTCATCCGTCGAGATCGGCGAGGATCTGCCTCGCTTCGTCGGCCAATTCCGGCTTGCCGGTGGCGAGGGCTCCGGCGGCGGCCTCTCGGGCGGCTGTCGTATTGCCGCTCGCTTTCCGCTCGCGTGCCAGGCGGATGAGGAGATCGCCGCGGGAGGCATCGGGCGCGATCGCCAGGGCCTCGTCGAGGATCGCGGCGGCGCCGTCGTGGTCCCCTAGCCCCGACGCCTGGCCGGCGATCGTTTGGCTCACGGCGATCATTCGCTGGGTGATGTCGGCGGAGTCGGCATGGCCCTCCCGCCAAGGGGCGAGGAGCTCGATGATGCGCTGATGGAGGAGGATCGAACCGGCGATGTCGCCAGATTTTTGGAGGAGGCCTGCCCGGCTGGAGAGCACATTGATGAGGAGCTGCGTGCGGCCGAAGAGCGCCGGCTCCGCCTCAAAGAATCCAGTGGCGATTTTCTCAGCCTGTTCGAGATCGGCGGCTGATTCAGCGGCACGCCCTTGGCTCGCGAGGATGTCGTAGGTCTGGATCGCGGCATCGACCTGCCGGGCGAGGAAGACGGCGCTGAGATCGGGGCTCGTTGCCGCCAATTCAGCCGCGAGTCTGCCACGCCGCCTGGCGATCGCGACGGCCTCGTCGAAGCGGCCGTGCCGCAGGGCGATGTCGGCCTCCACCGCCATTCCCGGCAGCATCACCTGGGCGAAGAGTGGCCGGCTCTCCGGAAACTTCTCAAAGCCCTCTTCCGACAGCGCGCGAAAGTCACGGATGAACGTTTCCATGTCGTCGAGCCGGCCGGTGCCGAAGGCCTGATGTGCAGCGTTGAACAGCGCGATCTGCCCGGCATTGAGGATCGCGGGATCGTTTGGCGCCGCGGCCCGCGCCGCCGCCATGCCTGCGAGGCCTTCGCGGAGGAGGCGATCCCCTTCGTCGACCTCGCCACGCTGAGCGAGCGAAGCGGCCAGTTCGAGCTTCGTCTGGGCCAGTTCCACCTCGCGCCCCGGCTGACCGGCAAGGACGGCGATCGCGCGGCGGCAGGCGTCCTCCGCCTCGACGATTCGCCCCAGCTTGCCGAGGAGCCGGCGCTCGCTCTTGAGCGCGTCGAGCCGGAGGGATTCGATCGTTTCATCGCCGATGCCACGCCGATCGAGCTCTTCCATCGTTGCGAGCATCATCCGCCGGCTGTCGAGGGCGTCGGCGTCCTGGCGGAGTTGCTCGAAGATCTCGGCGATCCGCTGGACGCCGCGAATCCGGAACCGCAGCCCATCCTCCGCGTCGGGCTCGAGCGGCCACTGGAGAAAGCGATCGCGGATCCCGAGGAGATAGTCGCGGTCGGCGTCAGCGAGCGGCGGGCGGCTGGCGATGATCCGATCGGCGGAGGAATCGGTGAGGTCCCCGAGAAAGTCTTGGGCCATGTCGCGGCTGGCGGTGATCTGAACGTTGGCGCGCCGCAGTTCGACGACGTGGTAGACGACGCCGGCGATGGCGGCCAGGGAGGCCGCGATCGCGGCGAGGCTCGCTCCCGCCGCCAGTGGCCGGCGCCGCGCCCATTTCGCAACGCGCTCGGGAAGAGGGGGACGCCGGGCGCGGATCGGCCGGTGCGCCAGGAAGCGATCGAGATCATCGGCGAGATCGCGGGCTGAGGCGTAGCGGCGGCGGGGCTCGCGCTCCAGGCACTTCTCGACGATCGTGCGGAGATCGGCCGGCACCCCCGGCATCAGCCGGCGGAGGGATTTTGTCGTCCCCAGGGCTGACCGGCGGAGCATGTCGGCGGCGGTCGGCCCGTCGTAGGGGGGAGAGCCAGTGAGCATCGCCAGGAGGGTGCCGCCGATGCCGTGGAGATCGGTGAGCGGCCCGACTGGGCCCAAGAGGGGATCGAGGCCGGTCTGCTCCGGTGCCATGTAGCTCGGTGTCCCCATCACGGCCGAGACTTGCGTGAGATGGCCGGCGGGATCGTCGGGGCGGGCAAGGCCGAAGTCGATGAGCTTCGGCGTGCAGGGATCGGCGGGGGTGGGGCCGGGCGCGAGGAGGATATTCTCCGGCTTGATGTCGCGGTGGACGATGCCGAGGAGATGGAGGGCTTCGAGCGCTCGGGCGAGATCCCGGCCGATCCGGGCGGCCTCCCTGGAAAGAAGCGTGCCCCGCTTGATCCGACTCCAGAGCGTTTCCCCTGCCACCCACTCCATGACGAGATAGGGGAGCCCGTCGGCATTGCCCGCGTTGAGGATGCGGATGATGTTGGGATGGTCGAGGCGCGCGAGCAGCAAGGCCTCGCGCTCGGCCCGGGCCCGATCGTCGGCGGAGATCTGCCAGGAGCGGGCGAGCACCTTCACCGCCACCGGCCTGTCGAGCACGCTGTCGCGCGCCTTGAAGACGATCCCCATCCCACCGCGTGTGACCAGCTCGAAGTCGACGAGGCCCGGGATCGATGGGATCGGCGGCGCGGAGGCGTCGAGGCTGGGGGCGATTTCGACATCGGGGCTACGGGCGGCAAAGGCAGAGAGGGCGGCGTGGGTCTCGGCGCCGGCGCGCTGCCTTCCAACGAGGCTCTCGAGGCTCCAGGGAGCGGTGATCTCCTCGCGGAACGCACACGACGGGCAGTGCTCGAGATGGGCGAAGAGGGCGTCGCGTTCAGCGGTGGGGAGTCGATCGTCGAGGAGCTTTTCCACTGTCTCCTGATCGGGACAGCCTGATGACAATTGCATGCCTGCTACCTCGGCACGCGCGGGGCGGCCCGGTGGCCATCGGGATCCGGTCCACGGCCGGCTTCGGCGCCTCTCTCTCCGGCAGGCCCTTCGAGCCGGTCGATCACCGCGCGGATCATCCGCTGCACGTTCCAGCGAGCGACGTAGGCGTGATTCGTGTCGATCTTCAGCTCGGCGGCCACATCAGCGCCGCTGCGGTGCTCGATCGCGAGCATCTGGAAGGCTCTCCAGGTGTGCGGCTTGACGCGCTGCTCCACCTCGGCCATGGCGATGGCGAGGAGCTCGGTGTCGTAGGCCTCGGCGAGCCGGACAAGGAGATCCTCCCGCTCAGGGATCCTTTCCAGGAGCGACCGCGTCGCCTGATCGTGCGGGTCGCCTGCCTGCTCCGCCCAGCGGACGAGCGCCGAGCGGGCGACCTGCTCGAGATAGCTGCGGAAGCGGCCGCGGGGGTTGTAGGCAAACTGCTTCGATGTCTGCCAGAAACGGAGGAGGACATCCTGCGTGACATCGAGGGCGTCGTCGTGCTGGAGGCCACGCTCCCGGCACCATTCTGCCACTGCCGGTCCGTAGACACGGACAAACTCTCCCCAAGCGTCGTCGTCCCCACGCTTGTCGCGGAGGATGTCCAGCAGCGATATCCGCGTCGTGGAGGTGCCGTGCATAGAGCCTCCTTGCCCGTTTTTAAGTCTTCCCCTTAGAGTTATCCCCGAGTCCAAAACCCGAGGCAAGGAACGCGTTCGGCGCGGCCTGTTTTCGGGGGGGCGAGGGCTGGGAAAACGGGGTCCACCGCGGGGGGGAAAAGGTGCCAGCCACCAAATCTGGGCAATCCAGGCGGATCGGTCAGGCGGCCCGGAACTCGTGGAGCCAGAGGCGGCGGACGAAGTCGCGCCAGGGAAGAATCTCGATGCCGTCCTCAGTGCGGCGGGCGCGGGGAGCGCGACAGACGAGGATGCAGCGGCTGGTGGGATGTTCCTCCCGCCAAGCGCGGAGCCCCTTGAGATGATCGCTTGTGGGGCGATCGGTCGACTTCACCTCCACCGCCACCTCGGCCGCGCCGAGAATGAAATCGACCTCGAGCCCCGAGGCAGTTCGCCAGTAGCTCACGGGGAGCCCTGCGCCCTTTGGCGCGTAGGTGGCATGGGCGCGCAGCTCCATGAAGATGAAGTGCTCGAAGGCGGCGCCGAAGTCGGTCGAGCCGGGGAAGAGCGGGCCGCGGTGGGTGAGCTCATTGACGATGCCAACGTCGAAGAACCAGAACCGCGGCGCCTGGATGACGCGGCGCTTGGCCCGTTTCGTCCACGCCGGCACCCAGGTGGCGATGAGCGTGTCGACGAGGATCTCGAAGTAGCCCCGGACGGTGTTGGCGGCGACACCGACCTCCCGAGCGATCGTGGCGGCGTTGACGATCTGTCCGTTGGAGAATGCCGCGGCTTCGAGGAATCGCTGGAAGGCGGGGAGGTTGCGCGTCAGGGCCTCGGCGAGGATCTCCTCGCGCAGATAGTCGCCGACATAGGCCTCGAGCTTGGCGGAGGCTTTTGGTGAGAGGTAGTGCGGGGGGATGAGGCCGCGATGGAGAGCCTGCTCGAGGGAGAGATCAGGAATCTCAGCGGAACACAGCGGGAGAAGCTCGTGGCGCACCGCGCGGCCACCGAGGAGGTTGCCGCCGTCGCGGAGAAGCTTTCGCGGGCTCGATCCGGTGAGGATGAACTTCAGCCCGTGTCGGCTGATGAGCGAGTGAACCTCGTCGAGGAGCGCGGGGAGCTTCTGGATCTCGTCGACGATGATCGGCTGCCCGGTGCGCGGCAGGGCGGCACACTCCTCTGAAAACACCCCCGGATCGGCCGCGAGGCGGCGGAATTCGCGGGCGGAGAGGAGGTCGTAGGTCGCGGCCTTGGGGAAGAGCGACCGCAGGAGCGTGCTCTTCCCCGTCTGCCGAGGGCCCCAAAGGAAGCAGGTTTCTTCCGCGAGACAGGCGGCATCGACGATGCGTTTTATCATGATAAAACGCAATTCTACTGCCGTTGGTCATTTCTCAGAAGTGCCGCGGAAAAAGGGCGGAAAAAGGTGCCAGCCACCAAATCTGGGCAATCTGGCTCTCTCCGTGCGTCAGCCGGATTGGGCCTTCGTCTGCTCCGCCCTTGGCCGGCCACGGGAGCGGAGTGTCGTCGCAAGATTGAGTTCCGCGGCGATCCGCGTCACCCAGCCTTGTTCACCGAACGGCTGCCCGCGACTCGCGCAGGATTGCAACCGGGCGAGCTCACCCTCGGTCTGCGGCTGATTGACCCACTCAATCCGTTCCTCGCGGAGTCTTTCGGCAGGCGCCGGTACGGGCCATCCGGCGAGGGGAATTGGTTCGGTGGGCGACGCCTGTCCCAGACTCGACCAAGGCCAAGCTTCCGCCCGGGCGACGAGATTTGCCCGCAGTGGGTTGCGCTCGACGTAGCGAACGACGGTGTGGAAAGAGTCGTCCGTCTGGATCGGGAACGACTTGAACCGCCCCTGGTAGAGATGGCCATGTCCAACTTCATGGTGGGCCAGCTTCCATCGCTTCACATGGAGATTCGTGAAGTGCTGTACGAACGCCGAGAGATCGCCATCGTGCTCCGGCCAGAGAACCATGTGCCAATGGTTTGGCATCACGCAGTAGCCGCAGATCCGCATCGGCCTGGTGCGAAGAGCCTCGGCCACAGTTTCGACGAAGGCCTCGTAGTCGGCGGCGGATGCAAACAATGTCCGCCGGCCGACGGCCCGGTTCAGCACGTGAAATGGAAATCCGCCAGGGGCGGCCCGATTCGGACGAGGCATGAACGCATGTATACACGCTGCTGCAACGGAGTCAAACTACCCAGATTTGGTGGCTGGCACCTTTTTTTTCTCGGATGAGGCCGACCTGGGGGCAGGTCAGGCCATCGGCGTTACGCCCGTTCGCCACTGGGCATACCAGGTCCTGTTGACCTGGTTGATGGTCCGAAGGAGATCGACGATAGGACGGACCCCCGGCAGGCCTGGTGTCGCGGAGAAATCGCCCGAGAAAGAGTCGCCGACGTTCGTGAAGTTGGGCAGCGAAGCGAGCGCCGTCCTCAGGGGCTCGATCGGGGCGGGGAAGCCGGTCGCCTGCTCGTTGGGAGCCGAGTAGAAAAAGTTCGCGGGCTTGCCCGGGAGCCAACTGACGAAGGTTACCGGACCGCTCAGATACCCCGCATACACGCGGCTCTCCTCCGAGATGACGTAGTTCGCCGGGTTGGTGTAGTCGGAGATGTTCCCTGTGTAGGGACCGGTATAGCTGTACTGCACGAACGTGTTGACCTGCGAGGGATCGGCTGCGGGATACGCCCACCGTCCCCAGACCTGGATCTTGTCCGGCGTCAAATACCGCCACGTGCCGGTGACAAGCACACCGAACTGTTCCCGCGCCACCCGCACCCGCAGGCCGCCATCGTCAGCAGGGATTTGCAGGAGTCCACGAACTTCGCCCGTCACGGAGGCGATGATCGGGGCCACTGTGGCATCGTCGGCATAGGCGGAGGGATTGCCGGGTGATTCGTAGAGGATGTCCATGAAGTCGTAATCGTTGTCGAAGCCGTCGGCATCG
>CANGGC010000075.1 GCA_947453125.1 Planctomycetaceae bacterium
ATACGGTCGAGCACATCGCAGGCCTCAATCGCGAGGCCCGCATCCTCGCCTTGAACGCGGAGATCGAATCGGCGCGGGCCGGCGATGCCGGCGTCGCATTTGGCGTGGTTGCCAAAGCGATGTCTCAGCTTTCGGAGAAGACGGGCGATTCCGCCAAGGAATTGGCCCGTGGATCGCGTGGGCTGATCCGCGAAATGCAACAGGTGACGGATGTTCTGCAGACGAAGATGCGCGGTGAGCGGCTCTCCGACATGGCGCTGACGAACATCGATCTGGTGGATCGCAATCTCTACGAGCGATCCTGCGATGTCCGCTGGTGGGCGACGGATGGAAGCGTCGTCACCGCCTTGGCGACTCCCACCGAGGAAAATCGACGCTTCGCCAGCAAGCGGCTCGGGGTCATCCTCAACGCCTACACCGTCTACTTCGATCTCGTGTTGTGCGACATCGAAGGGAGGGTCGTTGCCAACGGCCGGCCGGCGAAGCATGCGGTGGCCGGCATGCGGCAGGAGCAGACCGCTTGGTTTCAGTCGGCGGTGAAAACCGAGAGCGGCGACGAGTTTGGATTTCAGTCCGTGCACCGTTCGCCCTTGGTGAACCATGAGCGGGCGCTGGTGTATTCCTGCGCTGTCCGCGAGGGGGGAGAATCGCGGGGCAGGATCCTCGGGGTCTTGGGGATCGTGTTCAACTGGGACGCCCTCGGGCAGACGATTCTCGACCGCATTCCCCTGGCTCCCCGCGAGAAGCAGCGTGCCATTGCCTGCTTCCTCGATGGTGAGGGGAATGTGCTTGCCGACTATCCAGCCGGCGCCCTCAGAGACTCCTTTGACAACGCCCTGTTCCAAGGGCTGCGGCAGGGGCAGAAGAGCTACGGAGTCCATCACTTCGGTGGACGCGAGTACGTGGCTGGCTTCGCCATGTCGCCCGGCTTCGAGACGTACGCCACGGGCTGGGCGTCGCTGGTGATGGTAGCCCGTGATCTGATGTCCTCGGCGACGATGGAAGAGCCGAAGCGGCGTGGCTGAGCCCTGCAGCGGGCACTGTATCCAGAGCCTGTGAACCCCCGGCGATCAGGCCATGCGAGGCCGCGGCTCAGACGGTGCCCCGTATTTCTTGAAAAGCGACAGCAACCGCTCCTTGTCGAACGGTTTCACGACGAAGTCGAGGGCGCCCAGGGCGATGCATTCGCGCAGCTTCGCCCGCTGATCGACGGCACTGACCATCACCACTCTTGACTCTGGAGCCTCAGTGCGGAGTTGCCGCAGGGTTTCCACGCCATCGAGTTCCGGCATCACGATGTCGAGCGTGACCAGATCAGGCTCGTGTTGACGGTACAGGGCAAGCCCTTCGAGGCCATTGGTGGCCTCGGCAACGATCTCCCAGCCGGCTTCGCGGGCAATTCCAGCGATCCGCTTGCGCATGATCGTAGCATCGTCCACAATCAGCAACCTGGGGGCCCGCAATCGACCAGTCGGCGTTTCCAAGTCAGCCTCCTTCACAAGGTCTCCGAGCCATGCTCGGTTGTTTCGACGGTCACGGTTCCCGTGGCCACGTCGACCGCCACGCGGCGGCCGTGTTTCCCGCCACAGATGCGGCCCACGATCTCGACGCCAAGGCCGCTGAGAATGGCCTCGAGGGCCAGAACATTCTGGTCTCCGATCGGCGTGCCTGACTGGAAGGTGAACATCGTCGCGCCGCCAATCAGCTTTGCGGTGCAGGCTATGTCTGTCTCCCCCACAAGCTCAGCCAGTAGTCGGAGGGTTTCGGCCACGGCGGTGTCGGCATATTTCCCAGGAGCGCCCACTCGGCCCTCGGCGGCGGGCAGCATCACGTGGGCCACTCCCGCCGCCCGATGGCGCTTGGAGTAGAGCACCAGGGCCACGCAGGAGCCGACGAACGTGCGGAGAACGCCTTCGCCCTTGGCGACGCCAATCTGGCCGATGGCGATCGGCTCGCCTGTCGCTGACTTTGCTGGTGTCGTCACAGAGGCGTTTCCGGATCGGCGGGCTTCTGAGCGTAGGCTCGGAGCCCTGCGGCGTCTGGCACGAAGACGAGCCGGCAGCGGAAGGAAGTGCCAGAGATCAGGAATTCGCTGTTTGCCAGGAGGACGGTGTCGCCCAGGTGCGGCTGTTCCATGATCGCCGCTTCCATCACAGCAGCGGGGAAATCCCGAAGAAAAATCGGTGGTGAGGGAAGGATGCCGACGTCATTCTCCGGCGTGAGAATGGCGCACAGAGCGTTGAGATAGGCGCAGCCAACGATATTGGCTGTCTCGATCACGGCGGATCGCTCGAGCTCGCCCCACGTGGTGGATGATCCCTGAGGCTGTTCGAGCAGGGTGTCGGCGAGCGACAGAGCCGCGACATCCTCTGCGGCCAGCAGGAGCAGCCCGCCCACGGCCCCGCTGATTCCCATGGCGCAGCCGCAGACCGGCTCGTCTCCCGATCCGAGCACGCTCGCGGCGGATGCGATCGGGAGCATTTCCAGCCGATCGACGGAGAGGGTCACCGGCCGGCCGAGCCACTTTGCCAGGGCAGCGGATCCATCTTCAGCGCCGCGGTGGAAGGCTTCCTCGAGCATGGCCTGGTTGCGTCCGGTCATTCGTGAGTCTCCACGGCGCTCCGCGCTCGCATGGTCATGTCGATCACCGCCGACACATCGAGCATCAGGCAGACCTCACCGTCACCCAAGATGCTGGCGCCGCCGAGCCCCCGGATCCGCTGGAAATTGTCGTCGAGCGATTTCACCACGAGATCCTGCGTGCCGAGGAGGGTCGACACCCCCGCGGCAATCGCCCGCGATCCAGCATGGAGCACGAGCACTGCAGCAGGCTCGGCGTCAGCCACATCTCCGCCGGACCAGGTGAAAACCTGGTCCATGTTGACCAAGGGAAGGAATTCACCACGAATGTCGCACACCCGTCGGCCACCGAGCGAGAGGATCTTTTCCTCGGCGACCGAAATGATCTCGCGGACATTTTCGACCGGTGCGGCGAAGACCGCCTGTCCCATCCTGAAGAGCATGCAGCGGGCGATGGCCAGCGTCAGCGGAAGGCGGATGACGAACGCACTGCCTTTCCCGGGGGTCGATTCAACGTCGATCGATCCGTTCAGGGACTCGATCTTCGTACGGACGATATCCATGCCGACACCGCGGCCAGAGATATTCGAGACGGCTGTGGCGGTGCTGAAGCCGGGCTTCCAGATGAAGGCGATTAATTCTTTGGGGCTTAACGCAGCCGCCTGATCCGCGGCGATCAGCCCGCGAGAAACGGCCCGATCGCGGATGCGGTCGACATCGATGCCGCCGCCGTCATCGCTGATCGTGATGAGGACGCTGTTGCCGCGATGGGCGGCTGACAGACGCACGGTGGCGGTCTCGGGCTTGCCCCGGCGAAGCCGAACGTCGGCCGGCTCGATGCCGTGGTCGATGGCATTGCGCACCAGATGCACCAGCGGGTCGCCGAGTTCGTCGATCATGCGCTTGTCGAGCTCGGTTTTCTCGCCGGTAAGCTCGAGCGTCACGCTTTTGCCGAGCTCACCGGCGATATCGCGAACGGAACGCTTGAACCGGTTGAACAGCGGGCCGACGGGGACCATCCGCGTGCTCAACACGCCGCGTTGCAGACTGTCGGCCACGCGGGTGAGCTGATCGACCGACTCGACCAGCTCGGCATATCGACGATGTCCCTCGTCCCACAGCCGTCCCTGCTCTTCGATCTTCTCGAGCTGCGCATTGCAGGTAGCCACCGCCCGCTCGACCGGCCCGTCGGTGGACTGGAGGATCGACTCCACGGCCTCGCGGAGGGAATACACGGCGTCGCCCGATCTCCCGCCGACCGAGGCCTTCCGGAAGAGCGGGGCCATGTCGGCGACAAGCTGGACAAAGCGGGCTCGGCTGACGATCAGTTCACCCGCGAGGTTGAGCAGAACGTCCAGTCGATCGACGCCGACGCGCATCGTCTCCACGGCAGCCGTGCCATCCGTCGGGGCAGCGGTTGGCTGTTCGGCCGGAGGCTCGATATCAAGCTCAACCCGCTCAACGCCATCGACATCGGCGGCAATCATGATTGCCGCACCATCGGCCCCTGTCCTGAGGACGACATCCACCCGGCGAAGCTCGGCGCGGCTGGCAAACTCCGACTGGGGGGGAACGACCTCGATCACCTTCCCGAGCTTGCCGAGCCGGGTCAGCACCAATTCAGCCTTGATGTCTGCCATGGGCAGGCCCGCGGCAAATCGTACGCGCAGCCGCCGCAGACGCTCGCCTCCCGTTGAAAGCTCGGGCGCCGGCTCGGGCAAGGCGGCGGCAGTCGGCACGGCCACGATTTCGGCTGAGGGGGCTGCGACCGGAGGAGCAGGAAGCGTTGGCTCGGCGATCGCGTTCGACTTTGGAAGCGTGATCGGGCCGGTCTGGCCGAGTCGCTTGACGGTCTCCGTCAGATCGTTGGAGGATTCCAGCGGCTGGCCCGACCGCAGACGCTCGTTACAGTCGCGGAAATAGTCGACGCAGCGAAGGGCCACTTCGATGGTGGGCCCGTCGATGAGAAGGGCCCCGGAACGGAGCCGTTCGAAGTGGCTCTCGAGGTGATGGGCCAAGGCCGTGATCTTGTCGAGTCCCAGCAGCGCCGCCGCACCCTTGATCGAATGGATGAGTCGGAACGACTCCGCCAGCCGGCCTGCATGGTGTGGGTCTGACTCCAGGGCGAGCAGCGCCTGCACGAACATCTCGCATTGCTCGCCCGTTTCGTCGATGTACATGCCGAGAAACTCCGCCAAGTCGTCGGCGGGAAAATCCCGGTTGTTGTCGTCGGCCATGGATGAAATCCGTCAGGGCTTCCGGTACAGGAATGTCGAACACCGCTCGAGGCTGCCCAGAAAGTCATGGGCTCCGTCGGTTGTGCCCACGACCAGGAATCCGCCGCTGTGCAGGGAGTTCACCAGGTTCTTGAGCGCCACCGGCTTCGAAGCGTCATTGAAGTAAATCAAGACGTTGCGGAGAAAGATGCAGTCGAATGCCGGCTCGCGCATCGGATCGAGGAGATTGTGGCGGTGAAACTCGCACAGCCCCGCTACCGCCGGTTTGACCTTCCACGTCTCGGCGGCGGGGTCCGCCACGAAATACTTCGCCAGCCGGTCTGGAGCAACCCGCTCAACGGCCTTTGGGCCGTAGATCGCCGCGCGGGCCCGCGCCAGCGCCGCTTCGCTGATGTCACTTCCCACCACCCGCAGCGACCAGCCTGCCAGTTGCGATCCTCGCTCTGCCAGGCAGATGGCCAGCGAATAGGCCTCCTCACCGCTGCTGCACGCAGCCGACCAGACCCGCAGAGACTGCTGGCGGTGCCCGGCAGCCGCTCGTGCGATGGCCCCCTCGAGAAAAGAGCCGGCGAACCAGTCGAGATGGTCTGATGTGCGGAAGAAGTGGGTTTCGTTCGTGGTGATGCAGTCGATGAAGTGTCCGAGTTCGCCGGGGAGCTTTGCTTCGCTCAGCAGGCTGTAGTAGACATCGAAAGAATCGAGTCCCCGCTCGCGGAGGCGGCGGCGGATGCGATTGCTGAGGAGGGCCACCTTGGTGTCCTGCGTCCAGATTCCGGTGTGCTGATGGATGAACGCCTGGAACAGCTTGAATTGGGGGGGCGTCAACGTGATCAAGCCGGACACAGGCATTCCTCCCGAAGCGTCGTGAATTCGGGGCTGTGGTGAACGGCCGATCTCATACCTTGAATCGCTTCACGAGGTCGCGCAAACCCTGGGCCTGAGCGCCGAGCTCCTCGGCGCTGGCTGCCATCTCCTCGGCGGCCGCGGCATTCGATTCGGTGGTTCGCGACACGGATCGAATCGCCATCTTCACCTCGGAGGCGTTGGTCGACTGAGATTCCGTCGAAGCAGCGATGCTGGCGATTCCAGCAGCGGTGGATTCGACGGCGGAAACGATCGACGCGAGCGATTGGCCAACCTTCTCGGAGAGCTCTGCCCCCTCCTGGACGCGCTTGGTCGATTCGTTGATCAACTGGGTGATCTCCTTGGCGGCCTCGCTCGATCGCTCTGCGAGTTTACGCACCTCGTCGGCGACAACGGCAAACCCGAGGCCGTGCTGCCCTGCCCGTGCCGCCTCGATGGCTGCGTTGAGGGCAAGCAGGTTGGTCTGGGCCGCGATTTCGCTGATGACCTGAATGATGTCGTTGATCTGCTCTGACGATCGGCGAATCGTCCTCATCGAATCGATTGCCTCGTGGACGGCCTGGCTGCCGGCCTGGGCCAGTTGGGTGGTACGGCCCGCCTGAGATCGGGACTCGACGGCGCTCTTCGAGATGACGTCGATCGATGAGGCGAGTTGGTCGACCGCCGCGGTCATCTCTTCGACACTGGCCGATTGCGACTGCGCCCCGTCGCTGAGACTGCCGGCGCTTTCGGCGATCATTCGGGCGCCCTCGTTTTGCTGGTCGGCGGCCTCGTAGATCTGCTTGATGACGTCGCGGAGATCCCCCATCATCCGGCTGGCGTCGCCGGCGAGCAGGGCCATCTGGTCATCGCCATCGACATTGATCTTTCGGCAGAGGTCTCCCTTCGAGGCAGCAGCAAAGACCTCGGACAGCATTCCCACCTTCGACTCGAGCGCTTCCTTGGAGGAAACGACGCTTGCCTGGAGTTCCCGCTCACGTTGATCAGCTTGGATCCGGTCGGTGATCACGTCCCATGTCACGAGGGGACCGACATAGCCCCCCTTTGAATCGCGGAGGGCCGAGATGTTGAGGTCGAGCGTTTCCGATCCGAGCGCAACGCGCTCATGCGCCGGCAGCGTGGCTGGATTTGCCAGTGACTGCCAACGAGGGTGCTCGCCGAGGATGTCGATGCGTTTGCCGATCAACTCCCCCACCGGGCAGGGGAGAAGATGCTGAAGCTGGCGAAGGCTCTGCTCGGAGGCAGGATTCATGTAGGTGATCTTGAGATCAGGATCGGCCTGAATCAGGCGAACGGACGTGTTCTCGACGATTTCCGAGAGCCGCATCTGCGCATCCTGATCGCGGGTGATCCGGCGGGCGATGCCGATGGAGGACAGGATGATCCCCAAAGCGGTGAGGCCGAAGAGAAACAGGCCGAAGTTGCGCAGGCTCTGGACGGGAGCCATGACCTCTGCCTCCTCAATCTCTGACACCAGCGCCCAGCGCACGGCACCTGCTCCCGATGAATCGCCCTTGTAAATCGTGACCGGTGTCCAGGAGGAGAGGACCGGCTTGTTCCGGTAGTCGATGTTGAGCGCCGTTCCGGCCTGTTGGTCGTCAAGGGCCCTGCGTACCGGCAGGGTATCGACCTTGAGCTTCGGATTGATGATCGTGGAAGCGACGCCGAGGTCCTTGGCAAACCGGGAGTTGGAGCGGAACGTTCGATCGGGCCCGATGGCGTACGTCTCGCCCGTGGTTCCCAGTCCAGCCGTCTCGCCAATGATCGCGCTGGTCTTGTCGAGGGGAATCTGGAATGCGAGCACGCCGATGACGTCATCCCCATTGAGGAGAGGCGTGGCGATGAAGCCGGCGGGATCGTTGAGCGAGGGGAGATAGCGGCTGTACTGGCCGTAGGCGACGCCGCCAGCCCTTCCCATGCGCACCGCATCGTCAAAGGCCTTGGCGAGATTGGTGGAAGCGAGCGGGCCTGATTTGAGCGAGGAGCCGAAATCGATTTCCTTGAAAACGGAGTAGACGATCGTGCCTGAGTCTGCATCGATCAGGAAGATGTCGTACACACCATATTTCTCGAGAATCGTGCGGAAGATCGGATGCACCTGCTTGTGGTACCGCGTGTAGGCGGAATCGTCGAGAGCGTCGTCGAGCAGCTGCTTCGAGCCGACGGGCTCCGTGCTCTGGCGGATGTAAAGATCCTGCAGCCTCACTCCGCGGGGATCGAGCGCGGCGGCATAGGGCCGCATGTCGATCTCCTCGGCTGTCTTTTGACGCAGGCGTGGGGAGAATTCGGCCGCGTAGTAGCTTGCCAGGTTTTGGCGGTCCTGGTCCGCGGCCGGCGGGAGCTCCTCCCAAGCATTCCGGAAGGTCGTCAGAGCGTCGAGGCTGAGCGGGTTGGTCGCCGTGACGAGCAGCTCCTGCCGGAGGGTTTCGAAATACCGTTCGACGGAACTGGCGGTCGTGGTGCGAACCGCCTCGAGTCGCGCGAAGGCCTCCTTCCGGAGCGACTCGGCGGCCGAGCGGTACATCGCGATCCCCAGCAGCGCCAGCGGCACCAGCGACATTGCCAGCAGTGCCGACAGCACCAAACTTCGCAGGGAACGGTCGTGGAG
>CANGGC010000076.1 GCA_947453125.1 Planctomycetaceae bacterium
CGCGGCCGGAACGGTGATGCCGTTGGAGATCGTGGCGGCCGTGGTGCCGTTGGTCGTGGCGCCGTTGACGCTGATCCGGTCGTTGACGTTGGCCGTGCCGATCGAGACGACCACCGACTGGATGTTTTCCGCTGGAGTCGTCGGGACGACGACGACGTTGGGCTGCATCGCGACCTTGGCGGCCGCCTCGGTGTAGGCAAGAGTGGCCGACTGTCCGGTGGCTGTGGCGAACTCGACCGGGAGGGCCTGGCCATTCACCACGAGGGTGCCGTGGTCATTCTCTGCCTTGACGCGGACGAGGTCGGCCCCGACGGGGGTCTGGCCGCGAACGATCGCCGAGAACAGTTCCCCTTCGTCGCCAAGGCTATCGATGCTGCCGTTGAGGACGTAGTCGATGTGGTGGCCGGTTTCCTCGAGGAGCACGCTCTGGAGCAGGGCCTGGCTCTCGGGGCCCTGGAGGAGGTCGGAGCGAATGAAGATCGTCGGGCCATTGGCCGTGGTGGCGCTGTACGCCCCCATGTGGCTGCCCATCACCGCCGAATCGAGCACCTGGATTTTGACGCCGAGGGCGGAGAGGCCCGCCGGCAGTTGGGCGTCGAGTTGGGCGACGCGGGCGTCGAAGGTGGCCTTCGCGGTGCCGGCACCGCCGAACACCGAGCCGAGCGTGGCATCGAGGCCGGCAACGTGGCTGATGAAGATGGCCGGATCGATGCCGGCGGAGGCGATGACCGAGTCATTCGATGCGACCGGCGCGGGGATCGTCAGCGAGGCGAGCGAGGTGTGGGCCAAGGCCAGACGTGGCTCGAGGCTCTCGAGGACCTGTCGACCACCGCGAGCCTGCTGCAGCGTCCGCCGACTGCGACGCGCAACTGTCCCCGGAAAGCGACGCGACGGCCAAAGGTTCCGCACCGAGGAAACAATGGATCGCACGAACAGGCGGGGAGAGAAACGCATCAGAAACTCCAAGTTCGTAAAAATGAGTGGACGAATCGTGCCTTGGCTTGTTGGCGGAAATTGATATTTCCGATAGAGGCAATAGAATTACCCTTAGGGGCCGGTATGGTATCCGAAAGGGACTTATGCGTAAATTTCGGTCTCCTTGCGTTTCCGCAAGTTCCGTAATCGCAGGGATTACCGCTCCGTTTCGGCACAGCCCGCGGAGTGCGGGGAGCGAGCGCGAGCCGACTCGGGGAGCGTTTCGCCACGGCGTCCCACAGAACTCCCTATAAAGGGGGCTGTGACCCCCTTGGGGCGCCAACGGTCGGTGGAAAAAGTCATCCATGACCTTTTTCCACCTGGAAAACCTCCGGTTTTCTCGAGTGCTACGCACTCGCGACCGCCTCGTGCAGTCTGGCGGGGCACTTTGTCCACAGCCTGCCAGGGCTCGAAGTCCCTCTGTGCCTATCCATGGCACGCCGCCGGCAGCGCGGATCGTAACCCGCTGTCAGGCCCTCGATTCAGCTGAGATCGACCGTTCGGCCGGACTTGAAGGCTTCGTCGGCGGCGAGGACGATCCGCAGGCTGTTGACTGCGTCCTCCATGTGGGCGGTGAGGTCGCGGTCGTGGAGGATCGCGTCGAGAAACACTTCCTGCTCGCGGAGGCAGAGGCCGTCGTGGTCTGGCTCGTCGTGGCAGTCGATGAGTTCGTCGCGGCGGGCGAAGCTGCCGTCGGCCTTCGTCTCCGAGTGGTGGAGCTTGAGGAGCGCGGCCTTCGAGTGGGCGTTGACGTCGTCGCTGGCGGCGTCCCCCTCCTTCGTGCCGACGATGCTCACGCACCCCTTCGGGCCGATGACGTCTTTCACGAAGTAGGCCACCTCGCTCATCATCGGGCCCCAGCCTGCCTCGTACCACCCGACGGAGCCATCGGCGAACGTCACCTGGAGCTGTCCGTAGTTGTACATCCCGGGCACGAGTTCGTCGGTGAGGCGGGCGCCGATCGCCGAGACGCGGATCGGCTTCGAGCCGGTCATCAGGCACATCACATCGACGTAGTGAACGCCACAGTCGACGATCGGCGACATCGAGTTCATCAGTTGCTTGTGCGTCTTCCACTGGTCGGCCGACGACTGCTGGTTGAGGTTCATCCGCATCACCAGCGGCTTCCCGAGCGTCTTCGCCGTGTCGATGAACTTCGTCCAGGTGGGATGAACGCGGAGGACGTAGCCGATGACGAGCTTTTTTCCCGCCTTCTTGGCCAGATCGACGACCTCGCGGGCCTCGGCGACGGTGTTTGCCAGCGGCTTCTCGAGAAACACATGACACCCGGCGGCGAACGCCTTGCGGGCGTAGTCGGCATGGGTGTCGGGGTAGGTGTTGATCGAGACCGCATCGGGTTTCGTGGCCGCGAGAGCTTCCTCGTAGTTCGAGAACTGCGGGTAGTCGGTGCCGAGGGCCTCGAGGAGGGCCTGCCGCGACTTCGGGCCACGCGACACGACGCCGACGATCTCGAAGCCGTCAAGCGACTGATAGGCCTTGGCATGCGAGGTGCCCATGTGGCCGCAGCCGACGACGAGGATCCTCAACGGGAGGGACATGATGGGATTCCTTTGGACAGGGCTTTGAAGCCCACGGGGGAATGGTGGGGAGGTGGCCGGAGAACGAGCCCTTGGCGCCGGCTGTGAGGTCAGCCGCGGGCCTCGCCGGCACGACGGACGGCCGTGGTGACCAGCGCCCGGAGCTTCGGCTCGGCGGCCCGGGCCACGCCGAGGATCTTCTCCACCGTCGCGACCTCGAGGTGATCGGGGAGACACATGTCGGTGATCACGGAGATCCCCAGCACCCGCAAGCCCGCATGGACGGCGACGATCACCTCCGGCACCGTCGACATGCCGACGACATCGGCGCCGATGGCCCGGAGGAAGCGGTATTCGGCCCGCGTCTCGAGGTTCGGCCCGGTGACGGCGACGTAGACGCCACGGTGGGCGACGAAATCCTCGTGCCGCGCGACGGCGAGCGCCTCGTCGATCAGTTCCGGCGTGTACGGGGCCGACATGTCGGGGAAGCGCGAACCGAGCCGGTCGTCGTTGATGCCGACGAGCGGGTTGTCGTTCATGAGGTTGATGTGGTCGTCGATGATCATGATGTCGCCGGTGCGGAAGTGCGGATTGAGCCCGCCGCAGGCGTTGGTGACGATCAGGAGGCTGGCGCCGAGGCGCTCGAGGACCCTGACGGGGAACGTGATCTGCGCGAGCGGATAGCCCTCGTAGGCATGCATCCGCCCTTCCATGACGATCACGGGCACGCCGTCGAGATGGCCGCAGACGAGCTGACCGGTGTGCCCTGTGGCCGTCGAGCGAGCGAAATGCGGGATCTCGGCGTAGGGGATGACGACCTGCCCGGTGATTGCGGCGGTCACGCCGCCGAGCCCGCTGCCGAGGATGATTCCCACGGCCGGCTGATGGGGAAAACGCGCCTGAATCGCGGCACTGGCCTCGGTGACTTTGTCGTACTGATCGAGCATGCTCTCCCCGCCTCGCTGTCGCCAGAACTCGGGCCCGGAGTCAGGCGCGACCAACGAGGGCGCGGAACTCCGGGCGCTCGCGGATCGACGCCAGGTCGGGATCGACCTCCATGTGGGCGACGTCGTCGTAGCCCAGCCGGAACGCCTCCCCGAGGCAGAGAATCGCCTCGTCGGCACGTCCGGCCAGAGCCAGCGAGCAGGCCAGATTGTAGCGGGCGAGGAAATCCACTGGCAGACGGGCGACGAGACGCCGGTCGAGTTCGAGCGCCCGCTCGTGGAGGCCGCGGCGGGAGGCGAGCTCCCCCAGCACGCGCAGGACGTCGATCGAATCGGGGCTGCGGGCGAGGATCCGCTCGAAGAAATCGATGTCGAAGTCGAGTTGGCTGAGGCGGCCGAACCAGGGAAGAGGAGAGGCCTGTGATCCTCCCCCCGCCGGCGCAGGCCGCCGCTTGGAACGGCGCGGCGACCCCGACGCGGCATCGCCGGCGGGATCATCCGCGCCAGGGGTGTCAGCGGGAGCGGACAAAGGAACAGCCAGGGATGGGGAAGGGGAGGGGAAGCGATTGGGGGATCGAGCCGGACGGTGGCACTCCTGCCAGATCCGGATCCGTGGCGACCGACGTCACTTCTTCTTCGAAGGGCCCTTGGCCGGGGGCGGCAGCGGCTCGTTCTCCTCTGGGTGATCCCAATCGGGATCGTTCTCCTCCTCCTCGAAGTCGTCGTCAAACTCGTCATCGAAGTCGTCAAAGCTCGACTCCTCCTCGGGGAGGGGCTGGGCCGTGATGTCCTCCTCGTCGCCGATTTCATCCTCGGAGTCTTCGGAATCGTCTCCCTTCATCACCGCTCCCGACCGTGGCCAGGCCCCCACCGACGGAAACGCCGACGGCGGCGTCATCGCCCCGACCACGGTGGGAACGACCGGCAGGGGAAGGGGGGGGAAAGCGATCATGGGGCGGCTGACTTCAGGGGGAGCGGGAGAAGGCGGAGGGGGGGGGAGGCAGTGGCAAAAGCCCCTTGAGAGAAACCTCTCGTCGGAGGCACGTCAAGACGCATCGCCGTGGCCGACGGCATCGCGGCAGAAAACCGGCCACGGAACAGGCAGGGATGGAGGAGCCTCGGGGAACGGAGCGGGAAAATCGGTCCTGGCAGTGTCAGGTGTGGTAGTCGGCGTTGAGGTGGACGTACTCTGCGGTGAGGTCACTGGAATAGAAGCGGATCGACTCGTTCCCGAAGCCCATGTCGAGTTCGATGAGGGTTTCCCGGGCCGCCTTGATCGACTCCGAGACCACATCCCCGTCAAACTCGACCGGCGCACCGTCGCGAAACAAGAGGGTGCCGTTG
The DNA here is from genome assembly GCA_947453125.1 of Planctomycetaceae bacterium. GTDB lineage: Bacteria > Planctomycetota > Planctomycetia > Pirellulales > UBA1268 > QWOP01. Next base: position 4,802 of record CANGGC010000076.1, read on the forward strand.
AGGCGGAGGACCATCTTTTCCGGATCAAAGAAGACGCCCGAATAGCCGGCCGCCGAGACGATCCGGCCCCAGTTGGGATCAGCGCCGCAGATCGCCGTCTTCACCAGCGGGCTGTCGGCGATCGTCCTGGCAATCTGTCGGGCCTGATCGCGGGTCGGGCACCCCCGCACCTCGATTCGAAGAACGTGGGTCGCCCCCTCGCCGTCATCGGCGATCTCGCGGGCGAGGGTGTCGCAGGCGTCGAGCAGGGCGCGGCCGAAAGCCTCGAGATCGGCCCCCTTCAGCCGCTTTCCCCCGGCCGCGCCGTTGGCGAGAAGGAGCACGGTGTCGTTGGTACTCGTGTGGCCGTCGACGCTGACGCAGTTGAAGGTCTGCTCGGCGGCTTCACCGAGGAGAAGCTGCGCGTCGCGCGGGTCGAGATCGGCATCGGTGAGGATGACGCCGAGCATCGTCGCCAGCTTCGGCCCCACCATTGCGGCTCCCTTCGCCATGCCGAACAGCGTGTAAGCGGTGCCGCCGGCGGTGAAGGTCGAGCCGGCAAGCTTGGGACGCGTGTCGGTGGTCATCATGCCGCGGGCGGCGGTGACGACCGCATCGGCGTCGTGGGCGAGCTTCGCTGCCACCAGTCCGAGCCCCTTCTCGATCTTCGCAATGGGGAGAAACTCCCCGATCACTCCGGTGGAGAGGACGAGGACCGCATCGGCCGCAGCGCCGACCTGTTCGCCGGCGGCGGCCGCCATCCGCTCGGCATCGGAAAGGCCGCGGGCTCCGGTGCAGGCATTGGCGTTGCCGGAATTGATGGCAACCGCTCGGAAGCCCTCACCCGGCGTCCGCGTCCGGTCGTAAACCACCGGGGCCGCGCAGACGAGGTTCGTGGTGTAGACGCCAGCCGCGGTGGCGGGGCGGTCGGAGACCACCAGTGCCACGTCCTCGCGGGTCGGATTCCGCTTCAGGCCGGCGTGGATGCCGGCGACGCGGAAGCCCTTCGGGAGCGACGGAATCGGGAGACGCAGCGGAGTTTCGGCGATGGGCATGGAGGCGTGCCTGCGGGAAAAACGGACCGAGATCGGAATCGGTGGAAGGGAGAGGAAAAAGGGAGTCGACGGGGGCGGAGGAAACAATCCCCCCGGGCGTGCCCGAATCAGAGCATGCCGGTCGATTCAGGGAAACCATGGAGGCAGTTGAAGTTCTGGACGGCGGCCCCCGACGCCCCTTTGACGAGGTTGTCGAGGCAGCTGATGAGGAGGACGCGGCCGCGGACGATGCGGGCGGTGACGTCGCAGAAGTTCGTGTCGACGGTGTCCTTCGTGCCGGGAAGGTGATCGACGACGCGGACGAATCGTTCACCCGCATACGCCTCGCGGAGGCAGGCCATCACCGCCGCCTCGGTGAGCGTGCCCTTCGGCTTGGCGTAGATCGTCGAGAGGATGCCGCGGTCCATCGGGGCCAACTGTGGCGTGAAGATCACCATCGGGGCAGTGCCGGCGAACCGGCCGATCACCTGCTCGATTTCGGGGGTGTGGCGGTGCCGGCCGACGTTGTACGCCGACATGCTTTCGTTGCACTCGGGGAAATGCGTCATCAGCTTCGGCTGACGACCAGCCCCGCTCACCCCGCTCTTGGAATCGACGATGATGTCGTCCCGCTCGATCAGGCCGGCCCGCAGCAGCGGCGCCAGCGGGAGGATCGCGGAGGTTGAGTAGCAGCCGGGATTGGCGACGAGCCTCGCCCCGCGGATTTGCTCCCGGAACAGCTCCGGCAGGCCGTAGACCGTGTTGCCGAGCCGGGCGGCGTCGGGATGCTCGTGGCCATACCACTCGAGATAGGTGGCAGCGTCATCGAGCCTGTAATCGGCCGAAAAGTCGACCACCTTCGCGCCGGCGGCGAGAACGCGGGGGAGGATCTCGGCGCTGGCGCAGTGGGGCAGGCATCCGAAGACACAATCGGCCCGCTTGCCGACCTCCTCCGGGGAGAGATCCTCGAGCGCCAGATCGAGCCGGCCGACGAGGCTCGGATGGACGCTCGAGATCGGCGGACTTCCATCCTGACGGCTGGTGACGGCGACGATCTCCACCTCCGGGTGGCGGAGGAGGATCTTGAGCAGTTCCAGAGCGGTGTAGCCGGTGGCACCGAGGACGGCGACTTTGACCATCGGGGTTCCTTGAAGGGGATCAATCCAGCGGTGTTATAGCGATCAGGGTCCGAAACACTCTACTGGCGGCCGCAGGCGGATGACCGGGCCGGGCCGCGGATCAGACCTGCGGACCGGCCGGCCGGCGGCCACGGGGGCGGCGGCTCACCGGCGTCGAGCAATGAACGGCGATCAGCCGCACGAGCCAGGAGGAAACGGCCCCCTTCGTTCCCCGTCGCTCTCCCACCTTCGCATGGGCCGCGTCGTAGACGGCGACGGCCGTCGTCCCGGCATTCACTGCGGAGAGGTCGTTGACGACGATCAGGTCGCACGCCTTGGCATCGATCTTCTCCAGGGCGCGCCGCGGATCGCCGCCCGGCTCGAGGGCGAAAGCCACCATCCACTGCTCCGGACGGGCCCGGCGGGAGAGGGTGGCGATGATGTCGGGGGTCGGCTCGAGGACGAGCGAAAGCCCCGAGCCCTTCCGTGGGATCTTGCCGGGGACGCGGGCCGCCGGCTCGAAATCGCACGGAGCCGCCGCCGCGATCACGCCATCGACGCGCGGGAGCTCCACAAGGCAGGCGGCGAGCATGTCGCGCGTCGATACCACCGGGACAACGCGTGCCTTCGGGGGATAGGCCACCGCCACCGGCCCGCTGACGATCGTCACCTCGTGCCCGGCGGCGAGCGCGGCGCGGGCGATGGCCGCGGCCATTCGTCCGCTCGAGCCGTTGGTGAGATAGCGGACGTCGTCGATGTAGGCCCGCGTCGGCCCGGCGGTGAGGAGGATGCGTGTCACGGCGGCGATCAATTCCTTCGCGGCCGACCAGCGCCGGCAAGCACGGCCTCAATCACCGCGGCGATCTCGGTCGGCTCGGCCATCCGTCCCACGCCCGCTTGGCGGCAGGAGAGCCATCCGCTCCCCGGGGGCACGATGTGGGCGCCGTCGGCCGAGACCTGGGCCACGTTCCGCTGCACGGCCGGCTTTTCCCACATCGCGGCATTCATCGCCGGAGCGATGATCAGCGGGCATTCAGCGCAGAGCAGAAGGGTCGTGAGCAGGTCGTCGGCGATTCCCAGCGCCACCTTGGCGAGGACGTCGGCCGACGCTGGCGCGATGACGATGCAGTCGGCCCGGGCGGCCAATTCGATGTGGGCCCCGAGGGGATGCGACGAAGGATCGAAGCCGCGCGTCGCCACCGGACGGCCGGTGAGGGCAGCGAAGGTCGCCTCGCCAACAAACTTCCGGGCGTTCCGCGTCAACACCGCCGTCACCCCGGCGCCCTGCTGCACAAGGAGGCTCGTCAGCGCCGCGGCCTTGTAA
>CANGGC010000077.1 GCA_947453125.1 Planctomycetaceae bacterium
ATAGCCCTTGTCGGCGACGATGGCCTGCAGATCGTTTTCCACTCCTGCCTGCTCCGCGTTCACTGCCGCATCGATTGCCGTATCGATGATCGTCTGCGTGTCGGGAGCGTTGCCAGGATGCACGGTCGCAGCGACGACGATGTCGGTATCGAGATCGACGGCGTGCTCGGCCTTGTAGGCCATGCGAGTCGTTCCATCTTTCATCCGCGTGATCGCGGCATCGGGATCGTTCGGGTTTTCCCAGTCGTCGTTCGAGACCTTCTTTCCAGGGCGATTTCGATCGAACTGGCGAAGCTCGTCATCCGTTGGATCTTCAAGCCCCGCCTGCTTCGCGAGCTTCTTCGTGTAGTCCTTCCAGCCCTTGCCGGAGTCCTTTCGCACGATCGATCGCATCGAGGCGTTGGCCTGGATCGTCGTCGAGTCGATCCCGATGGCCTTGCCCCAGAGCAGCCCCTTGTGGGCGGCGACGGAGAGGATGAAGCGGAAGACCTCGTTGAAGACTTCTTCGGGAAGCCGCTTGTGCGTCTTGCTTACGCAGGAGTGATTCGGAACGGGATCGGTTGGACCAAGGCCGAGAAAGTCACCGAGCGATCGGCTGTCGGTGCAGCGCCACGAGATCGATCGGTGCGACTTCAGGCCTTCGAAGTAGCCCACGAAGAGCATTCGGAAGAAGACGCCGGGCGGCACGCCAGGTCGCCCCATCGTCTCGGCGTAGTAGGGAGCACAGAGTTTTTCGACCAGCGGGTCGAAGCCGTTCTCCGTCAGAAGGCGGTTGAGTGCCGTGTAGAACGGATGGCCGGGCGATTTCGGCAGGTCCGAGGCCACGACGAAGGCCTCCAGCTGCCGCTCCCGACGTCGCTTCCCGAGTGCCATGCCCCCTCCTGGGTCTGTCTCCGATCAAGCCGAAGCCGATGGCAGCAGTTTAGCGCCCTCTCCGGGCCTGTGAAGCCGACTTTGGCCACGGCCTGCTAGAGGACTCCGCCGGCTTCCGAACGGGAGAATCGCCCTCGACGGGGTGCGGCGACTGACGCCTAAATGCTTCGTCCAGTTGCTGCAGACCCGTGAAGGTGTGTCCCTCAACGGGATTGACACGCTGGGCCCTGAGTTCGAGACGCTCCTCAAAGCGCAAGAGTCGTTTCTCTATGGCCAGGAGTCGCGCCTCTATGATGAGTACTGGGAGCTTCATCTCGATGGTATTTCACACCTGCCGAGAACTATCGCGCGATCTCTCGTCGCTATCGCGCGTCGGGTTCCCTCTGGCGACCGACCTGGGATCTCGTTGGGAGGAGTGGTTGCCCTGGAGTCGCCCGCGTTAGCGAAGCAAATCGTACGCCGGAGGAACGCCGTTTCCATAGGAACGCGTTCTGTTCGCTCGCTCACGCCGGAAGTGGCGGCCATCCTCGCACGCGATCAGGATGTGACACTTCTGAGTGTCGCCACCCTGTCGGCTAAATGCGCAGCGGCCCTGGCTGCCTGCCGTGGAAGACTTGTTTTGGGCCTCGGCAGTGTTTCATTGCCTGTCGCTAAAGCGATCGCTTCAATGAGCGGCGTCTCACTAAAGTTAGATCAAGTGCAGTCCATCACGCCTGATGTGGCGGAGACGCTGGCCCAGGCAGACGTCCGTACTCTGTCGTTTGCGGGTTTGGCGACGCTCGGAGCGAGCGAAGCTGCCGCACTGTCTCGCGCTAAAGCCTCGCAGCTCGTCCTGAGCAGTCTGGTTCACCTCAGCGACGAAGCGATCCGGGCGCTTGCGGCGTTTCCCGGGCGGATTGATGTCACCGCATTCGTCAACTATGCGGCCGACTGGGACTACTTCCGCGGTGCGAGTGCGATGCTCATCGCGAAGCACACAAAGCCGCTTGCATTTCGGAAAATACGGGCTGTCACTACCGAGGAGGCCAGGGCTCTCGCCACGCATGGCGGGCAATATATGTTGCTCGACGGAGTGACTTCATTGACTCAAGATCAGGCGATCGAGCTATGCCGGTACACTGGCAAGTTGTCGCTTTGCGGTTTGGAGCAAATCGAAGACAACGTCGCATCGGCGTTGGCGGGCTTCGGCGGTTGGGCCCTGGTCCTTCGCGGGTTGAAGAGATTCTCGCTTCATCAGTCCACGCTTTTCGCCGAAATACCGAAGATCAAGCTCCCATAGGGACGTCGCGGATAACGAGGGCCTTTCGCCGCCCCCATCCTCGCGGACAGTCGGGCGGCCGGCCCGCTACGGTGATTCAGGGCTCACGGTGGCCCGATTCTGAGACCGCGAGGGAGCGGCGATCGCGACCTTTCACTACTGGCGGCGGAAGCTCCGTGTTCCCTCGCTCGAAGAGGCGGCCTGGTCGCCGGCCCGCTTTGACCCGGTCGAAGTCATGAGCCGCCAGGCCGTGACGATTCGCTTCGCAGGCGGCGCAGTGATGGAGATCCCGGAGGTCCGCGAGGATCTTGTGAAGGCCGTTGTCGTTGCGCTCACAACCGAGGCGGCGCCATGCTGAGCATCGCCCCTCCAACGACGCTCTACCTCCATGCCGGCGCCACCGGCATGCGGAAGAGCTTCGACGGCCTCTCGGGGATCATCCGCGGCAGCTTCGGTGGCGACCCGGCCGACGGCAGCCTCTTTCTGTTTGTGAACAAGCGTTGCGACCGGCTCGAGGCGCTGTGGTAGGACGGGGACGGCTTCGCGCTTTGGTACAAGCGGCTTGAGCAGGGCACCCTCGAGACGGTGGCTTCACGGAGCGGCGAGCCGCGCGTGCGGATCGACTCGACGCAATTGGCGATGATCCTCGGCGGCGTGCGCCTGGAGACGGCTCAGCGAAGGAAGAGATTCCGTCGCAGCCTCACCTGAAGGAAATCTTCGCGACTGCCAAAAACTCGGCGGCTCCTCTCGTGGGCTCTCTCTGGCCCAACGCTGGCCGCAGCGGAATTGCGGTGGTGGGCGCTCACGAGACCTTCGGGGTTCACGCGGCGCTAGTCGGCTTGCCTCTCCTCAGGCCGGCGGAGCTAAAAACACGACAGAAACGCGGCATATTCATTGGTAGCCACCTCGTATCGGCCATGCGTTTTGCCCCCAAGGAATCTGCCCGTGCATGAGCTTCTCAGCGTCCGGGCCGCGGAACTGTCCCGGCTCGTCACCACGGCTCGCAACAACCTCGATCAGGCCGAGGCTCTTGTCCCCGTCGTCAACAGGCAGCTCGCGGAACTGGCCGCGATGGGCGTTGAGGACCTCCAGGTCGAAGGCCCGGCCATCTACGGCCGCCCCCAAGAACTCTCGATCGGGAAGACCATCGACCACTCCGTCTACCAGGTCCCGGTCGTGATGCCCGGCGGCGTCGGGACCGTCCTCTGGAACTCCACCGAGTTCGACGAGTCCATGAACCCGCCGTATGGCGAGCCGTTCGACCTGGCTCCTCGATTCGTCGAGTTCGACTAGTGCCCTCCTGTCGACAAGGCGCTCCTCGTCACGCACGCCTCGCACATGCTCACGTCCCTGATGGCGGACGTCCGGCTGCTCGGCAACTGACCGGCTGCCTTGAAGCGTCAGACTGCTGACCCGGCGATTCCGGCCCGGTCCGGGATCGCCCGCCGATGACGTCGCTCTGCAGCGGGTGTCGGTGCCGCACGGGGGCCGAATTCAATCGCCGGGCTTTCCGCACCGCTGGCGTGGTGCCGGTCGCCCCCGCGGCCGCCCGCGCCATCGGTTTTTTTATTCCCCCCAACCCCCGAGAGACCATGGATCCAAAAAAAGAAAACGCCTCGGACGGCGGTACGATTGAGGAGCCCGGAGCGACGGCTCGGGCGGCCTCGGCCGGCAGGGCCCAGGCCGAACTGATTGACGTGCTCGCCCGCTTTGCGCTCGCGAGCATGGAACGGAACGAGACGGGCGACCCCAGGCTCGAGGAAGGGCAGGGCAGAGAGCGTGGCGGAACCAAACCAAAGCGACGAACCGAAACTGCCAGCGGAGCTCCAGGAATCCCTCCAAACGCTGATCGACCGGATCTTCAACAACACCGCGAAGCGGGAGCTGTGGAAGAACCGCTTCACGTCCGCTGACCGCCGCAAGTTTCCGCAGCCCGAGGCCGAGACGCTCGAGCAGCACACCATCATCGACCTGTGGCGTATCGCCCGTGGCACGCCAACCTGGAACGAATGCATCGTCGAGGTCTCCCATGCCCTCGGCTTCATCAACGACACACGCCGCCAGTCGCTCCTCGATGCACTCGGCGCCAACGACCGCTCAGGGCAGGCGCCAGGACAAAAAGCACGGCGAGCGGCGGCCATCCCACATTGGGACGAGGAATCGCGGGAACTCCGCTACCAGGGACAGCTCGTTCGTATCGTGAGGCGGCCCTCTCTGGCCCCCAACATTGTCAGGCTCCTGAGGACGTTCGAGAAGGCCGGCTGGCCCGCGCGGATCGATGACCCCTTCCACCGCCAGCGGAGCGACGAGACCCGTAGGCGGGATGTTGAAACCCTCAACAAGCGACTGCTGAAGCCGCTGCTGAAGTTCGAGTGCGATGGCAACGGCACTGGGTTTCTCTGGAAGAAGATCGTGCAGCCGAGGGCAAAGAAGCCTGCAAAACGGCCGCGGCGCTAGCGGGCCTCGTCGAGTGCCCTTCTATGGCGGTGTCGCCCCGAGCACGGGCGCTGCACGGGCGCTGCCCTGATTCCACGTCGGGGTCGCTTTTTCGATCATGGAATCCAGCGTTGGGGCTCGCAACGGATGCGAGCTCGATGCATCGGGCGGGTTCTAAGGCCAAGGAGGTGCCGCATGGATTCAAAAAGTTTCTTCAAGGACGGCGACGGGGATGACGGCGAGCCGATCGGCCTCCGGCCGCGGGTCGCCGCCAAGAAGCTCGGCATCAGCGAGTCCACGCTCGACCGCCTGCGGAAGGCGGGCCGCATCCCCTTCGTGAAGCTCGGCGGCGCGACCCTCTACCGCGTCGCCAGCCTCGATGCGTTCCTGCTCGAGTCCGAGCAGCGGATCACCCCGGACACCGCCTGAGCCCTCGTTGGGCTCGGACGGCTGGATTGAAGTTTCCATGGGAGAATTGCAATGGCAGCACTCTGTATCGATACAGGAACACGCGGGACGACCTACCGCGTGCTCCTGCGGACAACCGATAGCAAACGGCACACCGTCAGGCTCGGGCGGGTGACGAAGAAGATCGCCGAGACGGCGAAGCGGATGATCGAGTCGCTCGAGTCGGCGAAGGCCGCCGGCCACTCGCCCGACCGCGAGACCGCCGACTGGGTCGGCCGCCTCGGTGACGAGATCCATGCCCGGCTCTCCCGGGCGGGCCTCGTGCCGCCACGAGAGCGGCCCGAGCAGGTCGTCCACACCCTCGGGCAGCATCTGGCCCAGTTCTTCAGCACACTCGGCAAACAGAAGCCGACGACGGCTCGGAACTACGCCCGGGCCCGGCGCCTGATCGAGGAGTTTTTTGGCAAGGACCGGACGCTCGCCTCGATCAGCGAGGGGGACGCCGACGCCTACAAGCGGTGGCTCCTCGGCAAGTTCGCACCGGCGTCGGCCTCGGTCGATCTGCGGCGGGCGAGGCAGTTCCTCAAGGCCGCCGTCCGCCGGCGGTTGATCCCCGTCAACCCGTTCGACGACCTCCCCTGCGGCACGCAGGAGAACGACGCCCGGATCGTCTACGTGTCGCCGGAGACGATCGAGCAGGTCATCGCCGCCTGCCCCGACGATCAATGGCGGCTGATCTTCGCGCTCCCGAGGTACGCCGGAGTCCGCTTCCCCAGCGAGGTGGCGGATCTCAAGTGGGACGATGTCGACTGGACGACTGGCCGGTTCACGATCCACGAGCCGAAGGTGGAGCACCATGCCGGCCGCGGCACTCGTGTCGTGCCGATCTTTGCCGATCTCCGGCCCCATCTCGAGCGGGCCTACCGCAATCGGGAGAAGGGGGCCGTGTACGTCGTTCCGCGCGTCCGCAGCACGACGAACGTCGCCACGCACGCCAAGCGGATCGTGGAGACGAAGGCCAAGGTCGCCGCCTGGCCGAAGCTGTTCGTCAACCTGCGGGGCAGTTGCTCCGACGATCTCGAGCGGCGCGGGATCCCCGAGAAGGCGATCAACGCCTGGATCGGAAACTCGGCCCGGATGCGGCGCCGGCACTATCACTCGGTGCGGCCGGCGGACTGGGAAGCGGCGACCGGAATTCCGGCTCCAATTCCGGCTCCATCAGCGACCGTCAGCGGGCATCAGGAGCCGTCAAGCCTTCTTGAATCCCGCGAAAAACCGCTAGACGTGCGGAAAAAGGCTGAAAATCAGTACCCTCGACAGGGATCGAACCTGTAACCTTCAACTTCGGAGGCTGACGCTCTATCCAATTGAGCTACGAGGGCGTGTTGAAGAGTTTACCAGCCCCGGCCACCCGGCGGTAGCGGCTCCGCCCCGGCTGTTTTCAGCCTGGGAACCTGCCGCATGCCACCGCCGGGCGCACCCCAGGGGGGCAACAGCTCGCTCGTCGAGCCCATCGCCTCAGCCCCGGGAAGGTGTCGTCACACTCCCAATCACCGTCCGAATCGCGGGCGAAACTGCGCCGCTGCTTCCCCGCCGACGGCCACGACAGCTCACGCCGACTTCCGCAGCGGCTCCACGTCCCGCGGACGGCGACGCGGGCCAGAGAGAACCTCCTGCCCTTCGTCGATTCGGATCGTCGTGCCGTCGGTGTCCGCAGGCGCCGCGTCTGCGGCTGTATCCGTCGCCGCGTCGGTCGCCGTATCGATCCCCATGTCGGTCGCTCGGTCGGTCGCCAGATATCCCGTCAACTGCCGGCGTCGACGGGCGTGGCTCACAAGCTGACACGCCCCGACGAAGCGGCCGAGCAACATCGGCACCGTCCCGAGCGGAGCCGACACGATCGTGTGACGGATCACCTCGATGACGTGCAACAGGAACGACGGCAAGAACGACCGACCTGCAAGCGATCGCCAGAACAGCCGCTCCCCATGGAGCCCCGAACGGAAGCCGCGCTCCCACGCAGGCTCCCCCCCAGCCACCACCCGCGAACCCTCTTCCACCACCGTCGACACCCCCCGGGTGGCAAGCTCCACCGCCATGTCGACGTCGGCCAACCGGTCGCCACAGGCGACACTGAAACCGGCCCCGGCACCGCGGACGAGATCCGCCCGCCAGAACCCGGCCTCGATTCGCGGACCAACCACCGGCCACTGCGGACGCCGCGCTCCCACACGGCGATCCGCCCCCGAGCCGACGGCGGCAGTCGTCCCCATCCCCGGACGAGTCAGCGCCACACGTCGGCCACCACGCTTGTACTTCACCCCCGCCGACACCACGCGATTCTCAGTTACTCCATCCACTCCGAGCGGAATCACCGCACCGGTTGTCGCGTCTTCAAACCGCGCCAAGGCAGCGTCCGTCCAGCCGGGCGTCGCTTTCCAGCCCGCCGCAAGGAGATGAATGACGTCGCCGGTCGTGGCTTGCACGCCGGCCGTCACGCAGCCGACGAGCCCTGTCCCCGTCGGGGCGCGGACAAACCGCACCTCCTCGGCGAGATTCCAGGGATCGTCGTACTCGCAGCCGAGTGCCACGACCACCTCGCAACCCTCCGGGCGGTTCTCGAGGACGCTTAGGAGCGTTTCCTCGAGCGCCCTGGTGTCGCCCGGCGTCGGGATCACGATCGACAACGTCAGTCCGCGCAGCATCACGTGTGACATCTGAAATCATCCCGCCCTGGTGACAGTGCAGACCAGGATCCAGAGGCGCGCACCGCGATCGTAGACTGTCGCCACGACCGTTCCCCCCGGGGCGCGGAATCGACGGAGAAGGATCAGGCAGCCGCCCGCTGGGGCTGCAACTCCGTGAAGAGATTGACGGTGTGAAGCATCTCGCCGTCCGCGTCATAGAACTGGAGCACACCGACATCGATCAGCCACATCGCAAACATCTCGGCCACGCGGTAGCAGCGGGCCACGCACCGACCACGGTCGATGCGGATGTTTTCCTGGACGTCGGCCACCTCAACGGCATCCGCCCCGAGCTCGAGGAAGTAGCGGGTGACCAAGGACCGAACGTCGGCGGCGTGCATGTGCAAACGCATGGTCGGCAACCTCCTGTTGCGTGTTTTGCGGGCGGATCGGACGAGCGATCTGTTGCGAACGACTTCCTGTCGATCGGGGCCGAAATCTACCGGGCGGATTCCTGCGACGAAAGGCGGCTTTCGCAGCCCGGGACGTCACCCCTTCCCACCA